>CALEOJ010000082.1 GCA_937910425.1 uncultured candidate division WPS-2 bacterium | reverse complement strand
CCGGCGACGCCGACGGCAACGGCGGGGGAGCGACGGCGGGCACCTGATCGGCGAACGCACCCGGGATCTCGCGGGCCGGGTTCACGTTGACCGTCGAGAGCACGATCCCCATGACGACGAACGCGATGCCGGTGCGCCGGATTCGGTTGCGCGCGGTCATGCCGCGTCCACCGCGAAGTTGACGTCGTGCATCAGCCCGGCGTCGTAGATGCCGTGCAGCAGCCGCTGGAGACTGCGCGGGCTGTCGTAGCGGCGATCGTCGAACGCGCGCACGGTGGCCGGCAGCGTCGAGGGATCGAGCCGCAGCACGTGCTGGCCCGGATGGACGGAGGGAAACGTGAAGCGGCCGTACTGATCGGTCGTCACCGACGACCCGTCCTCGAGGTAGATGCGCACGCCCGCGACGCCGCGGTCGCCGTCGCGGAAGCGGCCGGTCTTGGCAAGGTCGACGAAGACTCGTCCGGTGATGACGATGCGGTTGCCGAGCGCGCCTGCGACGACTCGGGTGTCGGCGCTCGCCGAGCCGCGCACGTGCAAGCCGGTGTTCGAGCTCGCGTCGACGTCGACGATGTTGACCAGCGACGCGCCTTCGGCCGCGAACGGCATGACGACACAGGCGTACGTGATCGTGTGCTGCGCGTCGAGGGTGGCGAACGTCCAGGTGAGGATGCGGCCCTCGCGCTTCGGTTCGACCGGGACGCCGTCGATGCGCGCCGTCCCCGGTGCGTACACGACGCCGGCCGGCAGCGTGTCGACGACACGCGTGGCGCCGAGCGGACCGCCTTGATTTCCGACTTGCAGCGTGTACAGCAGCCGGTCGCCGCCGGACGCCACGTCGCGGTCCACGGTCTTCGAGACGGAGAGCGGGTGCGGCGCGAACACCGGCAGGTTCCCGAGCAAGCCGAAGACCTCGGAGAGCGAGACGGAGTTGGCGACGAGCGAGAACCCGCCGGGTGCGGCGAGCATCTGATCGTCGAGTTCTCTGAGCGTCGCGTTGTAGAGCAGGCCGCTGGCATCGGGACTGATCGTCACCTGGATGCGCCGGTCGCGGTACGCCGGGGAGCTGATGTCGAGCTCGTACTGCACGGGCTGCAGAAGCGAACCGAGCTGGCTCGGCGTGAAGACGAAGCTGTACGCGCCGCCGGCAGCGGTGACGTACGGGTTCTTGTTCGCGTTATTGGGCGGCAACCCGCCGGCGGGGACGCCGACCATCGCGTCGAGCGGCGTGCGCAGGAGCGACGACGTTCCCGCGGCCGACCCGACCTGCGGCAGCGAGACGATCGCCTTGGTCGCGAAGTCGCGCAGCGTGAGCGTCGCGCCGCTGACCGGCGATCCGCCGCCGGCGTAACCGTCGTAGACGAGGTCGCCGAGCCCGACCAGGACGCTGGCCGGCGTGGTGGTGATCGCTGGGATGCCGTCGGCGGTGAGCGAGGCGACGTTCACGTACGATGCGCCGGCGGTCGCGCCGCTCTGCACCGTCGCGTCGAAGGTCAGCGTATCGAGCGCGCCCACGCCGAGCGTCCCGACCTTGACGGTGAGACGCTGTCCGGCGAGCGTCGCCGATGCCGCGGCGCTCACGCCGTTGATCGCGACGGTCTGGGGCAGCGCCACGATCCCGGCCGGCACGTCGTCGACGACGACCACGTTGGTCGCCGGCGAACCGCCGTAGTTCTTGAAGACGATCGAGTAGGTGACGGTCTCGCCCGGCACCGCCGCGTGCGTGCGCACTTGGTCGACGAGCTTGATGATCGACGTCGCGGGTCCGGCGGGGCCGGCGATCGAGGCGCCCGGCTGCGCGACGGCCCACTCTTTTCCGCTGTCGGCGACGAGCCCGTTCGCGACCGCGGTGTTCGTCGAGCGCGCCGCCAGCGCGACCGGAAACGCCGTGCCGACGACCGCGCCTGCGGTCGTCAGAGCGACTTGCACGGCGACCGACTCGCCCGGCTGGAGCGCCGGCGACGCCGTCGTTCCGAGCGTGACCGGGAGCAGACCGGACGGCGTGACGAAGGCGACGGAGGCGATCGTGCCGGCTCCGGTGCTCACCGATTGAATCGTGTACGCATCGGCGACGTTGCCCGCGTTTGCGATCGTGAACGTCCGGACGATCGGGCTGCCGGCCGGGAAACCTTCGGTCACCGGATCGACCGCCGTCTCCTTCGGGGAGACGACGATCGCCGAGACCGCTGCGATCGAGACCGCGACCGTGTTCGACTGCACGCCATAGTGCAATCCCTTCGGGTCGTTGTACTGCGCGGTCACCGTATTGGTGATGACGACACCCGCGGCGGGAGACGCCTCGCCGCGCCCTGCCGCCGAAGCGATCAGAGACACGGCGAGACCCATCGCGCGCGCAAGGCGCCCGACGACTCCCGGCATAGGGTCGCTACTTGACCTGGACCTTGAACGTGACGTTCCCGGAGACGCCAGCGTTCAGCGAGCCGACGGTATCGGTGAACTTCGACGAGCCGGCCGCGCCGGGACCCGGATTGTACCCGCCCAGCGTACCGCCGTTCGAGTCGACCGGAGCCGCGAAGAGTCCGTTCGTGTTCGCGAACCAGTTGTTGGTGTAGACGGTCCCGCCCGAGCCACCGGATGCCGAGCCGTCCTCGGTGATGACGCACGTGCTGGCGTTGAGCGTGATGTCGTTCGTCCCGCCCGACGGCGCGACGTTCAGGTAGGTGACCGTGTACTGGATACAGTCGCCGGGATTGACGTTGGCCGCGCCCGGCGTGAAGACCGACGCGGTCGCGCACGGCTGACCCGAAGCGACCCCGAGCGCCTTCGTCAGCTTGAGGTAGCCGCCGACGAACATCTCGTCGATCGTCACGTTCGTCTTCGTGATGTCGTTGGTCGACGTCGCGGTGACCGCGTCGCCGTAGCCGGCGTACGAGTTGAACGTCGTCGCGCCGGCCGGTGGCGTGTAGAGCACGCGGTAGTTCACCGTCGCGCCCGACGGTACGCACACCGACGTGATCACGGTACCCGCCGCGACCGCGCCGCACGAGCCGCTCGCGCCTTGTCCTGCGCTCGCGAACGTGGCCGTCCAGCCGGCGGGGAGCGCCGTAAGGCCCGTCCCGGTCGCCGCGCTGAGGTTGTACGTATCATCCTTGTTGCCGGTGTTCTGCAGCGAGTTGACGATCGTGATCGTCGCCGCGCCCGCGGGCACCGTAACGGTCGCACCGTTCACCGCCGACAGGATCGTCCCGCCGTTCGTGTAGCTGACCGCCGTGTAGTCGGTGTTGGTGGTCGTGTCGGGACCGGTCGCACCCGGGAAGCCGTTCGGGCCGTTGAGCACCGAGTTGGCGACCGGCGAGCAGGCCGAGGCGATCTGCGCCGAACCGGTCAGCGCCCCGTTGGCGTTCGCGATCGCCGGCGCGGTTTGCGCCACCGTCGTCGTCCCGTCGTTCTTCAGCGTCTGGACCGCCAGGCCGGGACCTTCGATGTAGCCCGACTGATCGGCGTAGGTCGAGTTCACGACGTTGGTGATCGCGTTCGCGTTCGCCGCGCCGCTCGCGGTCGACCCGTTGATCACGTAGGTGAACGCCGCCTGCGCCTGCGCGCCGGAGACGCTGCCCTGCGACGAGCCGGGGTTGGATGCGCCGAACGATCCGGTGATCGCCGACGAGGGGATGAAGATACCCACGTAGACCGCGCCGACCGTGGTCGTCGTCCAGGTCGTGCCGTCCGTCGAGTAGATGAACGTCGCGCCGGTCGGCTGCATGACCCACGACGGCGTGCCGTTGAGGGTGAGCTGCGTCGCGTTGTACGAGGGGATCTTGTCGGTGAGGATGACGCCGTCACCCGTGATCCCGGCGCCGGCCGCAAGCGAGGCGCGCTTCACCGCGACCATCGCGCGGCTGCCGCCGTTGTTGGCACGCACGGTGTACTGCACCGTCGGTGCCACGACCGTACCGCCGACGACCGCGAGCTTCTGCAGGTCCATGCGCGCATCGGCGACGACCGGGTCGTTGTACTGGCCGACCGTGTTCGGGGTCGACGTCTGCTGCGACGTCCCGGAACCGGCCTGCTGGGTCACGTTCGCGGTCGCGTTGGTGGTGATCGTGCCGGACGCGCCGACGTTCGCCGAGTACTGCACGCCGATCGCGATCGTGCCGTTGATCGCCGTCAGGAATGGCCCGCCCGCGTTGCCGGTCAAGAGGTAGTTGTTGGCCGCGGCGACGGTGGCGAAGTTCTGGTTGCCCGCGCCCGCGTTGACGACGAACTGCGTGAACGTGCCCAGGCCGGCGGTGACGCCGTTGGCCGTGCCGAGCGCGCCGGCGAGCTGGAAGTAGCCCGCGGCGTTACCGGTGTTGGTGAGCGTATAGGTGTCGGTCACCGAGCCGCCCGGGCTGACGGTGTTGGCGCCGGGCGTGCCTTGCGGCGGCGCAATCGTCATCGACGGCGCGTTCTGGACGGTCGTCGTGACGGTGTTCGATTGCGAGTTGTAGCTGTTCACACCGTCGGAGTAGGTCGCCGTCGCGGTGTTCGAGATCGGAGTTCCGGCCGGCGTCCCGTTTGCCAGCGCCGGCGCCGCGGTCACGATCCCGAGACCGACGACGAGCGGCGCCGCGACCGCGGCGCACAAGCGCAGCAGCAATCGCACCCGCGATTCCATCGAACCGGATCTCCCTTCCATGGGTGAATGCGAGGTCGGTCTCATTTGACGCGCACCTCGTAGCTATAGGCAATGGCCTGATGCGGCGCGATCGCGCCGTCGGTTACGAACCGGACCGCCGTGTAGAGCGACGGATCGGCCTTCTTGACCACCGTCGTACCGTCGGGCTGCCGAACCTTGACGGTCGGCGAGGCGGACCACGTCTTGCCGCCGTCGAGCGAGAACTCGGCATGCGCGCGAGGAGCCTTGGCCGACCCGTCGACGTAGGCGGTTCCAGCCGGGATTCTGCCGACCGGGACCAGCCGAAGCGCGGGCGAGTCGCCCGCGTTTGAAGCGACGATGTCGTACTGGATCTCGTCGCCCGACTTGGGCTGAACCTTGTCGACCGGGGTCAGCGTCGTCTTGCCGTCTGCGGCAGTGGTGACGAGCGAGCCGGTTAACTTGAGCGTGACGTTCGGTTTGGCCGAGGCGATCCCGGGGAGGACCAGCGCGAAAACGACCAGCGCCACAGCCGCGATGCTACGCATCTTCCATGACTCCTCAAAGCGTGCGGAAAACCGCCCGACCATCCGTGGCGGCCTCTGGGATAGTAGTCGACAAAGCGACCGGGCGCAAAGCCGTTTCGGGCCGGAACGACAAGAAGATAACCACCGGTTGACGCGGCGTTTACACTCGTCGGCGTTTCTGCGCCGTCCGGGACGCGAACGTGAAGATCGCTTTACACGAAAGCGCCCGCGGAGCGATGATGAGCCCTTCGTGCACCCGTCAGCCGCGCCGCATCATCGATTCCTCATCGCGGCCCGATAGGGTCGTTCCGACACGCACCGCTTCCCTCGCGCTCGCGGCACCACGCCAGGGCCCGAGCCGAGTGAGTCGCCGCTCGCGTCACCGAGCCCGAGCGCTACCCCTAGCGCTTCGCCGCCCGGCTGAGCGCGCGCGCGGCGAGAGCGGCGGGCCTTTGAGCGAAGGCCCGCCGCTCGTCGCCGCAGCGACCAGCTCCGGATGCGACGCGCGAAGGGCCCGAATCGCTGCGGGGATGACCCGGCCGAAATTGCGATGCTCGACGATCGCCATGAAGCGCTCCAAATCACGCAACTCAAACAGTGCGTGTTCGATACTTTTTCTGATATGAGTCCATTCACGCCGCAACATTGGACGGGTACACAGTGCGACGCTAACATACTACATGCGACGTCAAACGCATGATGACGCTCGTCTCGACGATGATCTCGCTCGGGCGCGAACTGAAGCTCTGCGTGATCGCGGAAGGCGTCGAGACGGAGGAGCAGGCGAAGTTCCTGTGCCTGTTGCGCTGCGATCAGATGCAAGGCTTCCTCTTCGCGCGGCCGATGCCGGCCGTCGAGCTGTCCCAGCTGTTGCCCGTGCGAACCGATCGCAGGCGCTGACGGCGAGGAGCCGCGCGGGCGCATGCGGCAATCCATCGTTCTGATGCAAGATCCCCAGACCGCGGGTGTCGTCCCGATGTGGATCTACGACCGCGCTACGCTGGCACTGCTCGCGGCCAACGACGCAGCGCTCGCCGCGTCGGGGTACGCCCGGGACGAGCTCCTCGGCCTAACGCTCGACCGGCTGGTCCCGGGCGCGGAGAGCGAATCGGCGCCGGGGACGACCGCGCTGGGACGGATCCGGCGTCGCGACGGGACGTTCGCCGAGGTCGAGTTGTGCGCGTCGGTCGCGCTCGAGTACGACGGCCATCCCGCGCGCCTCGCGCTCTTCCGGGAGCTCGTCGATCCGGTGACCGGACTGCCGAGCCGCGCTGCGCTGCACAACCGCGCGCACGCCGACGGAACCTCGACGCTGTTGCTGGTGCGTGTCGCCTGGACGGCGCGATCGAGCCAGCGCAGCGATGCAGCGCGCCGGCGCGCCGCACGCGCCGCGGCGGGCGCGATCGCCGGCCTGGT
>CALEOJ010000081.1 GCA_937910425.1 uncultured candidate division WPS-2 bacterium | reverse complement strand
CCCGCAGCGGACGCGCGACGACGAGACCCCGCAGCCGATCGCGGCGGGCGACCGGGGCCACGTCACCTCGTGGGATCAGGACGGAACCGTCCTCAAGGACCTCGGCGCCGACGCGCTCGTCCAGCTCGGTTCGATGCGTCTCACCGTCCCGAAGACCGACCTGCGGCGCCGCGGCGGGGGTGTCACGAAGACCCTTCGACAGGCTCAGCGTGACACGGTTGGCGACGGCGACAAACGTGGTAGCGAGGCGGCGCTGGAGGCGGCGTCGACGGCGCAGACCGAGATCGACGTGCGTGGGAAGCGGTTCATCGAGGCCGAGCCGCTGGTCGACCGCTGGATCGACGATGCGATCATGCTCGGACACTCGCCGCTGCGGCTGATCCACGGCAAGGGAACGGGGCTGCTCGGGAAAGGCCTGCAGGAGTACCTGAAAGCGCATCCGTTCGTGCAGAACGTCCGTTACGGCCACGCCGACGAGGGAGGCGGCGGGGTGACGGTTTTTGAACTTCGCTCGCCGACCTCATGAGTGAAGCATGACCGATCCGACGCCGAACCCCCGCGGCGCGCGCGAACGCGCGCTGGCGCTCGTCGACGGCTGCGATCACGTCGAGACGCTGGAGGAACTCACCGAGCGTATCGAGCGCGGCCGCCCGCTGCGCGTCTACTTGGGCCTCGATCCGACCTCGCCCGACCTGCACATCGGGCACGCGGTCGTGCTGCGGCTGCTGCAGCGCTTCGTCGACGACGGTCACGACGTGATCCTGTTGATCGGTGATTTCACCGCGCGCATCGGCGATCCGAGCGGCCGCAACGTCATGCGTCCGCCCTTGAGCGACGAGCAGATCGTTGCCAACATGCAGACCTACGCGACGCAGGCCGGCATGGTGCTCGACATGAGCCGCGTCACGCTGATGTACAACAGCGAGTGGCTCTCCAAGCTGACCTTCTCCGATCTCTACAAGCTTCTCTCGCAGACCACCGTGGCGCAGATGCTCGAGCGGAACGACTTCAAGGAACGCTACGAGACCGGCACGCCGATCGCGCTGCACGAGTTCATCTATCCGGTCGCGGTCGCGTACGACTCCGTCGCGATGCACGTCGACGTCGAGGTCGGCGGTTCGGACCAGCTCTTCAACCTGCTGATCAGCCGGCCGTACCAGGTCCACGCGGGTCAGGAGCCGGAGATCTGCATCACGGTTCCGCTGCTGGTCGGAATCGACGGCCGCAAGAAGATGTCCAAGTCGACCGGCAACCACATCGCGCTGACCGACCCGCCGAACGACATGTTCGGCAAGACGATGCGGATCCCGGACGAGGTGTTGCCCGAGTACGCGCGGCTAGCCGTCTGCTGGCCCTCGAGCCGGGTCGAAGCGCTCGCGAGCGGGCTGAAGAACGGCACCGTCTCGCCGATGGACGAGAAAAAGCGTATCGCGGAGGACCTCGTCGCGTTGTATCATGGCCGCGACGCCGCCCGCGCGGCGCGCGATCGGTTCGAGCGGACGATCCAGCGTGGAGAGATCCCGGCCGAGATGCCGGAGCTCCCGCTGGCCGGCCGCAACAAGCTCGTCGATCTGATCGTCGCCGCCGGGTTCGCCGAGTCGAAGCGCGCCGCGGCGCGCCTGGTCGGCGAAGGGGGCGTCCGCATCGACGGCACGGTCGTCACCGATCCGGCCGCCCGCTGGACCGCCGCCGGCCCGGCGGTCCTCCAAGTCGGCTCGCGCAAGTTCGCACGCATCATCCCGTAGTCGGGGAAGAGAAGAACATATGGCGACCCATCGTCCCGCGGCCTCACCGCCCGCGATCACCTACACCGACGCCGGGAAGATCGACGGCCCGACGTTCACCTGCCCGCGCTGCGAGCGCGTCTACCCCTATCCGCACGACCACGGTGCGCCGGTGCGCTGCGAGTGCGGCTGGTGGTACACGAACCTCGGCCACGGACGCATCATCGAAGAGTTCCGCCCCCGCATCGGCGGCGCCGGCACCAAAGGCCCCGAAGCCGCCGCCGGCCCGGCCTCAGAGCACCACTAACCCAGGCGTTCGGCGAGGTCCCTGACGTCGTCGGCGGTGAGGACGTAGGTCACGCCGCAGAAGTCGCACGTCGCCTCGGTCTGCGGCTGTTCGCGCGCGATCTTGGCGAGCTCGTCCTTGCCGAGCCCGAGCAGCGCGATCTCGACTTTGTCGCGCGTGCAGCGGCAATCGAAGGCGAGCTGGTAGGTGTCGAACAATTTCACGTCGAGGTCGCCGGCGACGGCGCGCATCAGTTCCTCGGCACCGGCGCCCTCGACGATCTGGGTCGTCACCGGCGTCATCGAGGCGGCGTTTCGTTCGAGCGCGGCGACCGTCGCATCGTCGGCGCCCGGCTGCACTTGCGCGATCACGCCGCCGGCGGCGCGAATCCCGTTCGGATCGGCGAGCACGCCGAGCGCGACGATGCTCGGGATTTGTTCGGAGTTGGCGAGATACGATGCCACGTCGTCGCCGATCTCGCCGGAGACGAGCGGGACGATCCCGCTGTACGGCTGCCCGACTTCATAGGTTTTCGTCACTTGCAGCTTGCCGCTGCCGACGATGCCGGCGACGTCGAATTTCCCGCGCGCGTTGAGCGCCAGGTCGGCGCGGCCGTTGCGCGCGTAGGCGCGGGCACCGATCGTGTGTGTGCCGGTGCTCCAGGCGTCGGCGGTGATCGCGCCGATCGGGCCGTCTCCGACGACCTGCAGCGTCAGCCGTTCGCGGCCCTTGAGGGACGCTCCGAGCAGCGCGACGGCAGTGAGCAGCCGCCCGACCGCCGCGCTCGCGCTCGGCGCGAGATCGTGGCGCTCGCGCGCTTGGCCGACGAGCCCGGACGTGATCCCGGCCACCAGCGATACCGTGCCGTGCGCGGCCGAGGCGGTGACGATGCGATCCATCACTCCCGATAACCGTTCGCGGCTTTCCCCCGTTGCGCCGCGCTTTTTTGGCGCCGACCGTCGGAGGGAGCGGGCGGCGTGCGAGCGTATCCTCACCCCAGCGAGCGGCGCCTGGGCGTACGGCGCCGTTTCGTTGCGACGTACCCTTGAGGTGGAACACAAGAACGTGACCAAAGCCGATATCGTCGACTCGCTCGCCAACGAGCACGAGCTGTCGAAGCGTCAGGCCGGCGAGATCGTCGACCTCATTCTCGACGAGATCACGACCGCTCTCAAGCAGGGCGAAAAGGTCCAACTGATTCCGTTCGGGAGTTTCGTCGTCCGCGAGCGCAAGGCGCGCACCGGACGCAATCCGCAGACGGGTGAAGTGTTGAAGATCGCCGCGCGCAAAGTGCCGGCGTTCACTCCGGGCAAGGGACTCAAGGACGCCGTGGGCGGTCCAAAGCGCGGCGGTGCAAAGAAGTCCGGCGGACGCAAGAAGTAAACCGCGCAATCATCCCGATCGAAATGAAGAAGCGGACTCTCGATCGAGAGCCCGCTTCTTCGTTAGTGGGCGCGAGATATTGACGTGGGCCGAACGCTGGGCTACGGTCGGGCCATGAACGGTGTTCGACCCGCGCTTCCGACGAGCGCTCGTTTGCTGGTTCTCTTCGCCGGTGTCGTCGCGCTCGTCGGATCGGCGAACGCACCGCGCGCGCTCGCAGCGACGAGCATCCCGATCGCGAAACTCTCGCTGGCCGAACGTCTTTCGACGGCGCCCGACTCGACGACGGTGCAATTGGGTTCGCACACGACGACGCTCGGACAACTGCGCGCCGCGCACCGCGCGCGCGAACTCGCCTTGCGCAAGGCCGGCTCGTTGGGGATCGTGCTGCGTGGGAAGCTGACGCCGGTACAGGGCGGCGGGACGCGAACGATCGGGAGCAGCGAGCACACGAACGTCGGCAACTCCGGGAACCTTCAAATCGTGCCGCAGCCATTCGTCGAACCGCCGTCCCAGTACGCGTCGGCACCGGCCGACATGAAAGCATTTTGTGCCGCCGCGCAAGCCTCGGCATGTCTCTACTTGCCGCCCGGCCAGCAGGTAACGATGGAATCCGACGGCGTCGCGGATTGGGACGGCCTCATCACGCAGGCGCAATGTGTGCAAGAGGGCGGGACGTGGGGAGCGATCTGGAACAGCTGGTTCTGCGCGTTCAACTACCCCGCATCCGTCACGGTCCATTTCCCGCCGGCTGCGAACTTCAAGTTCACGCAATCGGCGAACTGCGACCGCACGACGTTCACCTACACGATCGACCTTCACGGCGCGATCAGGATCTCGCTTGCCGCGGCGACGCCCGTGATCGTGACGACCGACGACAACCCGACCTGCGTCGTCAGCGTCACGCCCGGAGGTTGAACCGGGCGCTCGAAGGAGACTGCGCTCCGTCGCGGATATAGGCGGTCATGAACATGATCGCCAAGCTCGGTTATGCGAGCGCCCTCGCCGGATTTGCACTCGTCGCTGCCTCCGCGGGGAGCGCCGATGCGGCGAACTTCGCAGGAACGTGGACGGTCGCCGGGACGCTGGGAAACCCCATCGTCGCGACGAGCGCACCGGTCTGCGTCTTCCGGCAGAGCGGCAACGCGATCTCCGGCTCGTGCAAGGGCCCGAACGGCATCGGATCCGCCGACGGATCGGTGAACGGCCGCGCAATTCTTTGGCGCTGGCATATCATCGCGACGAATGCAGTCGGGCTCGCCGGAATCGCGACCTACCACGGAGTGTGGGGTTCCGACGGCGTCGTCAGAGGAACGTGGACGCATTCGCGCCGTCCGGGCGCCTACGGCCCCTTCACCGCGCAAAAACTGTAGGCGCTGCTACGGTGTGAGGAGAAGCGAGAACGGGCCCTTCACGCCGGTGCGGATGATGGTCGTGGGAAGGTCGGTGTACGGCGGTGCGTATACGCTCACCGTATTGCCGCTGGAGTTTGCGACGAAGAGGTCGCCCGCAGCCGGTGCTGATGGTCGTGGGCGTGCCGGTGTAGGGTGGCGCGTACTCGGTGACGGTGGCGCCGGTGAGGTTTGCCACGAAAAGGGTCTGGATCCCGTGCGGTCACGATGAAGGCCTGCGGTGCCGATCCGTAGAGCCGCAAGCCTTCGCTCTGCGAACCGTGTACGGCGCGCGCCCCGGATGCGACATCGAGTTCGTGCGGGATTCCTGAGAGCGTAAGCGCGATGCTGTTGGCGGCGTTGGCAACAACCGTGAAGGCGATGCTCTGCGCCGCCGAAGAGCGTTCCCGACCGGATCTTCAGCCGTGAGCGTCGCGGTGTAGCTGCCCGCCGCGAGCGAAACGATGATTTGGCACGACGTACTGGCGATCGTACTCGTGCAACCGCCCGACGTCGGCAAGAGCGCAACGATCTTCGGGTAGCCCGCGATCGACCCGCCGCCCTGTTGGATATCGATGACCATTTGCGTCGTGGCAGGGGAAAGGCCCCCACCGCAGCCGCCGGCGGCGGCGAGAAACACGAAGCTGATGAGCAGAACGAACTGACGCACCCGGCGCTCTCGTCTTTCTTCTTCGTTCGAGGTTCGACGCCGTCACCCAATGTCATCGTGCGAACCCGGCGACGGCAGTTGTCGTCGCAAGAGAATGTTTTCAGAGCGTGCTGAATGGTGCCATGCTGTTGGCATAGCGATGGGGGATGCTGCGGATCATGGCGACGATTTGCTGATCCGGCGATTTGCTGATCCGGTATGAAGACATATTTGGACTTAGGGCGTGGATTAAGCCGCAAGTTGATGTCGCTGTGTACGACCGCGACAGCGACAGTTAGAGCGAAGCAGGTGCGTGAAGACCCCTGCGGAACCCATCGCCGCAGGCAGGCTTGCTCGCATTGCTCCTGATCAGAGACTTCCGTGACGGGATACGATCGATGATGAAGTTACTCGTCGCAGGCGGTGCTCTG
>CALEOJ010000080.1 GCA_937910425.1 uncultured candidate division WPS-2 bacterium | reverse complement strand
AATCGACGCTGTCGCAGCAGGCCGCCGGGGCGCTCGGGCTCGGCGGTGCGCTCGCCGGTGTCACCGTCGCCGGGACGGACCTGCGCGCGCACCTTGCGGTCGCGGGCGACCTCGGGAAGTGGAACGTGCTGGCCGGATTCGCGCTCGACGGGGTGCTCGGGTACGAAGCCTTCCGCGACCGCGTCGTCACGCTCGATTACCGGACCGGCCGGCTGACGTTTCCCGACGCGCTGCCGGACGGCGAGACGACGACGATCACGTGGCTGCGGTACGACGACCATTCACCGCAGCTCGTCACCTTTGGCGACGTGACGGTCGACGGCTTTCCCGCGGTCGCGCAGCTCGACACGATGATGAGCAAGACCGCCGTCATCTTCGAGACGAAGCTCCCCGATCTCGCGATCGACAACGATCTGCGAGCGCCGTCTTACGAGTACGCCGGCGAGGTACTGCGCCCGGGACGTATCGGGTCGGTGCAGCTCGGTATGACCACGCTGGCGGCGAGCGTCCACGTCTACTCCGCCGACGCACGCGCGCACGTTCCGGCAACCGAGATCTCGCTCATCGCCGGCGTCGCCCTCTTTGCCCGGCGCGCGCTGACCCTCGACTTCCCCGGCTCGCGCCTGATCGTCAGCTAGCCCGCCGGCGGGTCGAGCGACGGAAAGTACGACTGCAGCGTCCCTTCGCGGCGCACGTCGGTCGTGCAGCAGTGAAAACCGCCGCCGAACGCATAGACGCGATCGAACGCGCAGGGGACCACTTCGCAGCCGAGCGACTCCAGCAGCGCGATCGTCGGTGTCTCGGCACGCTCGACGACGGCGGTGTGCTCGTCCAGCATCAGGATGTTCATCGAGATCCAATTGCTGACGTCGCGCGCCTGCGACCTCGTGCGTACGGAGCCGGGTGCCTCGATGATGCGCCAACCGTTCGCGGTGAAGAGCTCGAGCGATCCGTCGATGCACGGCCGCTGCGGGTTGACGAGCACCACACCCGGCCGGATCGGCACCAGCGTCGTGTCGATGTGCGTCGGCAGCGTCGCCTCGAAGCGGATGCGATGGACACGGAAGCCGTCGCCGAGATGGCGCTGCAGCCAGTCTGCGCCGAATTGATTGCTCGCCAGATCGGGCTGCCAGAAGATGTCGCGCCCGAACCGCACGAACGACGCTGCGTCGAAGACCGGCTCGACTTCGGTCAGCAGCGGGATCGACGCCGAATAGAGTTCGTCGGCCATCAGCGGCTTGGGAGCCGCGGTCCAGCGCGCGCCCCGGCGGAAGTACTCCGCCATCAGCCGCCGGTAGGCGCGGTATTCGAAGAAGCGCGCGCGCTGCGACATCGGCGCTTCGATGATCTCCTCGCCGATCACCAGTAGCAGATCGCGCGGACACGCGTTGGCACGTCCGACCTGAACTTCCCAGTCGGGCGTCTTCACCGCTACCGCGTGATCGACCGGATCGGGACGGCGGACCGTCACGCCGCGCCGCGTCAGGAGCTCCGCGAACGCGTCGAGCTGACGCTCCGCCTCATCGACGAGCTGGGGGAGCACCGCACCGCCGCGGTTCGCCCGAGCCGGCGATCCCGCCGGCATATACGGGGCGAGCGCGGGCTCGTAGCCGATGTCGGCCGCGCCGCGCGCGGACCCGACGATGACCTCCCGCAACGGGTCCCATTCGTTCCACGAGCAGACCGCGGGCAGATCCGGGCTAGAGCTCATCGAGCGCGGCGCGGACGCGTGCCAGCTCGCGGCGGTACTCCTCGAGCTTGGCCCGTTCGGCTGCGACGACCTCGGGCGACGCCTTCGCCACGAACCCGTCGTTCGCGAGCTTTTTCTCCGAGCGCGCGACCTCGGACTCGAGCCGCCCGATCTCGCGCAAGTAGCGCTCGCGGAGCTTTGCGCTGTCCGCGATCGCGCGCACCGCGAGGATGCGCTCGCGCACGCTGCCCTCGCCCCCGTCGTAGGTCGAGATCTCCGCTCGCGCCAGCGTCGCGATCGCCTCGACGACGCCGCGCTCGGACGCCAGCGCCGCCGGAATCTCGACGCGCATCGATTCCTTGGGCTGGATCCCCCACTCGGAGCGCGCGTGGCGCAATTGCTCGACCTTCTCGATCACGGTGTGGAACACCGCGCGCTCGTCCGGGAACGACGGCATCTCGGCGATGTCCGGCCACGACGCGGTGACGATCGTCGCGCCGTCGTGGGGGAGCGTCTGCCAAATCTCCTCGGTGACGAACGGCGCGATCGGGTGCATCGCACGGACGAACGCGTTGAGGACGAACGAGAGCACCGCCGCGCGCGTCTCGCGCTGGCCCTCGGCTTTGCTCGCCTCCACATACCAGTCGCAGAACGTGTACCAACCGAACTGCAGCAGCGCGTCGGCAGCGACGCCGAACTCGAACCCGTCGTACGCGCGGGTGACGGTCTCGACGCACGCGCGCAGCTCGCTGAGGATCCAGCGGTCGGCGAGCGTCAGCTTCTCGCGCGGCGGCAGCGCGGTCGCGCTTGGGAGATCCTCCGGCAGCGTGCAGGTGTAGCGCAGCGCGTTCCAGAGCTTGGTCGCGAAGCGCTTCGCCTCGTCGCAGAAGCGCTCGTCGAAGCGCAGCTCTTGCGATTCGAGGCGCATCTGGCGCAGGATGCCGAACCGCGTGCCGTCGGCGCCGTACTTCGGAACGAGCTCGGTCATCGGATCGATCGCGTTGCCGAGCGACTTCGACATCTTGCGCCCGTGCATGTCGAACACGAGCGGCGTCACGAAGACGGTCTCGAACGGGATCTTCCCGACGAACCGCAAGCCCAGCATCACCATCCGCGATACCCAGAGGAAGATGATGTCGCGGCTGGTGATCATCACCTGATTCGGATACCAGTGCTCGAGTTCGGTCGTCTTCTCGGGCCAGCCGAGAATCGAGAACGGCCACAACCCGGAGCTGAACCAGGTGTCCAGCGTATCAGGATCGCGCCGCAGCTCGTCGCTTCCGAACCGCTCGCGGGCGAGGCGCTTCGCCTCCTCCTCGTCGTGCGCGACGATCACCTCATCGCTCGGCGTGTACCACACCGGCAGCTGGTGGCCCCACCAGATCTGGCGCGAGATGTTCCAGTCGCGAATCTTCTCCAAGCCTGCCGCGTACGTGCGTCCGAAGCGCTCGGGGACGAAGCGGATCGCGCCGCTGCGATAGGCTTCCAGCGCCGGCTGCGCAAGCGGCTGCATCCGGACGAACCACTGCAGCGACAGGAGCGGCTCGATCACGACGTGCGAACGCGAGCTGAACGGTAGCTCCGTGCGATACGGCCGCTCTTCGACCAGCGCGCCGAGCGCGCGCAGGTCCTCGACGATCAGCGTGCGGCCTTCGAAGCGATCGAGGCCGGCGTACTTCGCCATCTTGGGCGCCTGCGCGTCGATCGGCGCGCGGCGTTCGGGCTTCTCGTCGTAGCGCCACAGCGGCGCGGCGATGCGCGCATCGAAGTCGATCACCGTCGGCATCGGCAGATCGTGACGCTGGCCGATCTCGTAGTCGGTCTGATCGTGCGCGGGCGTCACCTTCACGGCGCCGGTGCCGAACTCGGGTTCGACCGCGGCGTCGGCGATCACCGGGATCGCGCGGTCGACGATCGGCAGCACGACGTTCTTCCCGACCAAGTGCCGGTATCGTTCGTCATCCGGATGCACCGCGACCGCGACGTCGGCCAGGTACGTCTCGGGCCGCGTCGTCGCGATGACCAGCCCGTCGCCGCCGTCCTCCGCGCGATAGCGGATGTGCCACATGAACGTGTCGCGCTCTTCGTCCTCCACCTCGGCGTCGGAGAGCGTCGACTGCGAGGCCGGATCCCAGTTGACCAAGCGCGTACCGCGATAGATCAACCCGTCACGGTAGAGGTCGACGAATACCTTGATGACCGCGGCCGAAAGGCCGGGGTCCAGCGTGAATCGCTCGCGGTCCCAATCGGGCCCGAAGCCGAGCCGGCGAAACGACTGGTTGATCGCGCCGCCGTAGAGGCGCCGCCATTCCCAGGCGTGTTCGAGATACTTCTCGCGGCCGAGCCCGTCGCGCGTCAGCCCTTCCTTCGCGAGCTCGCGCACGAGCACAGCCTCGGTCGCGATCGCGGCGTGGTCCTGGCCGGGGATCCAGTCGGCGTTCTCGCCCAGCATGCGGTGATAGCGCGTGAGCACGTCCATCGGCGTGTACGTCGAGCCGTGCCCGAGGTGCGCGGGCCCGGTGATGTTCGGCGGCGGCATCGAGATGATGAACGGCGGCCGCGCCGGGTCGGGCTCTTCGTGGAAGACGCCGGACTCGAGCCAGCGCTCGTACAGGCGCGGCTCGACAATGTCGGGATCGTAGGTCTTCGGTAGCTCGGGGCGGGCCGTCATGGTCACCGGCGACTAATACGAGGCCGCGGCTGAAATGTCACCCTGACCCTTCGACAGGCTCAGGATGACTCGAAGGGCCGGGGCGCCAGCCGTAGAGCCACTCGACGTGGGCGAAGTCGTCGTCGGCGCGCGGCGCGAGCATCGCGTCGCGCAGCGTCGCGCCGACGTCGCCGCAGTGCCAGATCTCGCCGAACAGCCGCGCGCTGTACTGCACGCGCGCGGTTCGCAGATAGCGCCGGTCGCGGTAGGCGACGAACGCGTCGGCCGGATCGTCGTACGCGGCGAGCGCGTCGGCGAGCACGACCGCGTCTTCGAGCGCCTGGCAGGCGCCCTGCGCGAGGTACTGCAGCATCGGGTGCGCAGCGTCGCCCAGCAGCGCCATCCGCCCGCGGCTCCACTGCGCGATCGGTTCGCGGTCGTACATCGTCCAGCGGCGGTCGCGCCGGATGCGCGCGATCCCGGCCGCAACGGCGTCGCAGCCGACGGCAAAATGCGCGTCGAGCTCGTCCGGCAGCCCCCAGTCGTCGCCGTCCGCCCGAAATCGATCGCTCCGGAACACCGCGACCTGATTGAAGAGCATCCCGCCGCGGATCGGATACTGCACGAAGTGCAGTCCCGGCGCGGTCCAGAGCGTCACGTCTTCCAGGCCGGCACCTTCCCACAGCTCGGCGACGGGGATCGTTCCGCGGTAGGCGACGTACCGCGCCGGGATCGGCTCGCCGTCATCGTGGACGAGCTTGCGCAGCCGCGACCACAAGCCGTCGGCGGCGACGATCGCGCTCCCCGCAAACGTCGTCCCGTCGGCGCACACCGCGCGAACGCCGCGGTCGTCCTCGAGGACGTCGACCACATCACGCGTTACTTCGAGGACGATCCGTGGCTCCGCGCGGGCGGCCGCGAGCAGCACGTCGAGCAGATCGCCGCGGTGCATCACGACGTACGGATGACCGTAGTGCGCACGGAACCGCTCGCCGAGATCGAGCGCGGTGACGCGGGCACCGCTGCGCGCGTCGCGCCACAGGAGACGCCGCGGATAGACCGCGTACGGTGCGATCGCGTCGAGTACACCGAGGCTCGCGAGCGCATGCGACGCGTTCGGCGCGAGCTGCAAGCCCGCGCCGATCTCCCCGAACTGCGGCGCCTTCTCGAGCACGGCGACCGATCGCCCCGAGCGCGCGATCGCGAGCGCCGCGGCGAGACCGCCGATCCCACCGCCGGCGATCAGCAGCGGGAGATCGCGACCCCTAGATGCCGGTACCGTCGCCCCCTTCTTCGGTTGCGTCGGTCGTGCCGCCGGCCGCGCCGTACGAGGTCCGGACGAACGCTGCGTCGCCGGCCAGGATCTCCTCACCGCGGAGCGTCTCGGTGTTCTTCCGGGTCAGCGCCGGCTCGTCGGTGGCGCCCTCGTCCTGGTTCGTCCGGTCGGTGTTCATGCCGTCACTCCACAGGTCGATGCGTGATCGATGCGTTGACCGGTTCGTACCCGGTCACTTGCGGCCTATGCGGGCCGAATGGACCCGTTCCGCGGGGGCGTCAGGGTGGTCCCATGACGAACCGGTCGAGCTCGTGCAGCCCGGCCAGCGTCGTCTCGGGCGCCGGCAGCAGGGTCTCCGGCGCGTTGCGGAGGCGGTTGCACCACGCGACCCGGAAGCCGAAGCGCGCCGCTCCCCAGGCGTCCCAGCCGTTCGACGAGACGAAGACGATCTCGTGCGGTGCGCAACCGAAGCGTTCGGTCGCGAGCGCGTAGACGCGCGGATCGGGCTTGTACGCCCGCACCGCCTCGACCGACAACACGTCGGCCAGCAGCGCGCGCACGCAGGCGTGTTGTCGG
>CALEOJ010000079.1 GCA_937910425.1 uncultured candidate division WPS-2 bacterium | reverse complement strand
GGCCACGGCCCGGTATCGAACGCCCGCCGCGCCGCCGCGAGCGCACGGTCGACGTCAGCCGCGCCGCCGTTCGCGATCCGCGCGAAGACCTCGCCGGAGGCGGGATCGACGTCATCGTACGTCTCGCCGCTCGCGGCGCCGGTGTAGGCCCCGTCGATCCAGTGCTGCGTCGTGACGGTGTCGCTCGCGGTCACGATACCGGATGGAGCGCGGCGCGCTTCTCCGGGCGCATGGCGGGGACGAGATCGTAGAGTTCGGGGAGCCGCTTCCCAATGCGTTCCTCGGCGTCGTCGGGGGCGAGATACGGCGGACGCGCCGGACCCATCTCGATCCCGGTGACGACCGTCGCGGTCGCCTTCGTCATCCCGAGTGCGCCGAGCGCGCCCTCGCCGCCGCGCGGAAAGACGCGGTTCAGCCGGCGCTGGATCTCTTCCGCCAGCGCGATGTCGCCGCGCTTCCACGCCGCGTCGATCGCAACGCACGCGGGGACGGCGAAGACGTTGATCTGACCGCCGTTCGAGCCGAGCAGCCGTCCCGTCAGGTACGCGCGGAACGTCTGCAGGTAGATCGCGCGCCCGGCCAGCGCGTCGGCGACCTGCTCCAAATGCTGCAGGTCGGTCTCGACCTCTTTCACGCAGGCCACGTTCTCGAGCTCGGCGACGCGCCGGAAGAACGCCGGCGACATGTGGAACTTCGAGAGCGCCGGATTGTGGTAGACGCAGACCGGGAGCAGATTCGTCTCGGCGACGGTGCGAAAGTGCTCGAACGCCTCGTGTTCTCCGACCTTCCAGTAGTACGGTGCGATGACGACCGCGCAGTCGTAGCCGAGCTCCGCGGCGGCGCGCGTCCAGCGCAGTGCCTGCAGCGTCGTCGCGCCCGACGTCATCGCATACGCGGTCTTGCCGGAATGCTTGCGCGTCTGGTCGAGCACGACGTTCAGGACGCGCAGACGCTCGTCGTCCTCGAGATGGAGGAACTCGCCGATCGAACCGGTCGCGACGATCCCGGTCGCGCCTTGCGCGAAGCACCAGTCGATCTGTGCGCGCAGCGCGCCCTCGTCGACGGCATAGCTGCGGTCCATCGGCGTGACGACCAGCGCGACGACGTCCTTGAAGCGATCCCGATAGCGTTCGATCTGCATGGCACCTCCGAGCGTTCGTCCGTGACGTTTCGGAGCGGTCGGCTCTGGGCCTCGCGCCGGGCCTTGCGTGCGGGCTCATTGATGCACTCGCTCGCCAGGCGTCGCCCCGCGCGGCCCGAATCCCCAACCATGGTCCGACCTGGGCTGGCGGCCGCGGTTGCGGCGCTCCTCGGCATCGCGCCGCTCGGTGCCGGCGCGATCGAGATGTCGCGCCCGCTGCGCACCCTCACCTACGCGGTCGACGTCAAGGTCGTCAACACGATGGACACGCCCGGCGGGACGGTCGCGGGCGGCGGGACGCGACCGGCGCTGGTCGTGAAGGGACGGGTCATCGGCCAGTCGCGTGGAGTCACCGGCAGCGGCGACCAGCGCTACGGTGCGAGCCTCGCGACCAAGGGGTCGATCACGGTCGACGTGGTCCGGGCGACGGATGACGCCGGGCTGGTGGTCGACGTGGCGGAGGACGCCGTCGACCGCGTCCGGCCCAAGGTGCGCGTCGCGATCGCGAGCGACGGCGCCCTGTTCTACGATCCGACGAACGCGCCGATGCTCTCCGAGGAAGAGATCGCCGTCATCCATTGGCTAGGGCGCGGCTTCTACGGCGACCATCCGACCACGGTCGGCACGGCGTGGATCGTCGATCAGAGTGCGAACGGCCACACCGATATCGAGCGGTACGAGGTGATGGCTACCGCGGCGAGCCTCGTCACGCTCGGGTATGCGCTCGAGCAGCGCATGACGCTCGGGAGCGGGTACGACGGGACGCGCGAAGGCTCGCTGGTCTACGATATCGCGCTGGTGGTGCCGGTCAAGGCCTCGTTCGAGAGCATCGCGCGGCGCCAGATGGGCGAGTCGTACGACACGCTGCGCACCTCGGTGCAGCTAACGCTCACCGCCGACACCTTCGCAACGCCGCACTGACGCGGCTCAGTCATCCTCGTTCGCCGCGCTCTCGCCGAGCACGTCGGCGCGCTTGGCGCCGCTCCGCGCGAGCGGCGGCTTCCCGGCTGCACGGAGCAGGGCATCGGCTCGCGCGACGTCGCCGCCCTCGAACGCCGCCACGTCGCGCATCACCGTGACGAACCGTCCGTCGACGCGCGCCGCGTAGGCCAGCGTCGCCGCCGTCGGCGGCGCACCAGAGGCGAAGAACAAGCCGCTCATGTCCTCGCGAATCCGGCCCTGGCGCCCGATGGAGTCCTCGTCGTTCGTAAAGTCGGCGGTCAGCCGGCCGCGCAGTGCCAGCGCCTTCGCGCGCACGCTCTCGAGTGTCGCGGCGAGCTCGGGGTTCGCGTCCTTCGCGCGCTGCGCGGCGGAGGCCGCGTATCCGTCCAGCCGGTTCAGCGCCGCGTTCAAGCGCGAGTACTCCGCGAGATGCCGCTTCGAGAACGCGTACGCGGTACGATAGTCGGCGGTGGTGAAGCGAACGCGCGGGTCGGGCTCGACGCGAAACGACCGTGAGAACGTCCCGCCGCGGAGCGTGATGCGCGCGGTGTACGTTCCGGGGACGCAGACCGCACCGACGCGCGGGCCACGGTACTCCTCTTTCGCCGCGCCGTTCCAGCGGGCGGGTCCGTCTTCGCGCATGTCCCAGCTCACCCGGTTCAGGCCGGCGAAGTTCGTCACGACGGGCGTCTCACGCTCGCCGGTGCGGACGGTGCCGCGAAGGTGGCGCACGACGCGTCCATCCGCATCGAGGATCTCGATCGGCGGCGGCTTCGGACCCGGCGTCGCCTGGTAGAACGAGAGCATGACCCCGGCCGGCGGATTCTTCCCGGCGAAGCGCGTGTAGAGTCCCTCGTCGTTCGCGCGCGTCGCGAACTGGTACGCGGGGCGCGGCTGGAACAGCATCGCACCGGCGGCTTCTGCTTGCGGCAGCTGCTGCAGCGGCGTGAGGTCGTCGAGGATCCACGCCGCGCGCCCGTGACTCGCGAGGATGAGGTCGTTCCAGCGCGGCTGCACGCGAATGTCGTAGATCGCGGCCGGCGGCAGCCCGAGCCCGGGCTTGCGCCAGTGCGCGCCGTCGTCGTACGAAAGCCAGAACGAGTTCTCGAGCCCCGCGTAGACCAAGTGGGGATTGCGTGTGTCCGGCCGGATCGAGCGCGCCGGTTCGGTCGGAAGCCCGCCGCTGATGCGCTTCCAGCGCGCGCCCCAGTCGTGGGTGACGAATGCGTACGGCGTGTAGTCGCCGAGCAGATGGCGATCGATCACCGCGTAGGCGGTTCCGGCGACGAGCGACGAGGGCGCGATCGTCTCCGCGCGCCCGTCGGGCGGCACGCCGGGCGGCGTCACGTTTCTCCAGTGCTTGCCGCCGTCGCGGCTCAACTGCACGAGCCCGTCGTCGCTGCCGGTCCAGAGCTCGCCGCGGGTCGCCCTGGACGGTTCGATGTCGAGCAGCGTGCCGGTGAACTCGGCGCTCGACACGTCGAGCGGGAGCGGGCCGCCCGCCGGTCGCTGGTGCGTCTTGTCGTTGCGCGTGAGGTCCGGCGAGATCGCGCGCCAGTGCTTTCCACGGTCGCTCGTTGCGAACACGACGTTCGCGCCGAAATAGGTCGTCGCCGGTGCGAACGGGTCGAAGGCGATCGGAGCGTCCCAGTTGTAGCGGTACGCCGCACGATCGAGCCGGAAATCGTCCTCCGCGGTGCCGCGCCACGGCTGAACGAACGTGTTGCGCTGGGCGGTGCGGTCGTAGATCGAAAGCCGTCCGGTCTGCAAGTCCGTCCACACGAGGTTCGGGTCGCGCGGATCGGGCCACGCCCACATGCCGTCGCCGCCGGTGACGCGGTCCCACGACTCGTCGATGATCCCTTCGGGGTTGCGACTGTTCGAGGGGCCGCAGAACCCGTTGTTGTCCTGCAACCCCACGCAGATCGAGTACGGGGTGCGGTCGTCGTAGCCGACGTGGTAGATCTGTCCGATCGCGAGGTTGCGCGAGAACGACCACGCAGCGCCGCCGTCGACCGTCAGCGCGTAGCCGCCGTCCTCGCCGACGATCATGCGCTTGGGGTCGTTCGGTGCGATCCACATGTCGTGATAGTCCACGTGGATTTGCGAGGCGATCGACTTGAACGTCTTGCCGCCGTCCTTCGACTCCGAGAGCTCTTCGGAGACGCCGTAGACGTGATCGGCGTTCGACGGGTCGACGCGAAGGTGCGAGAAGTAGAACGGCCGCTGGTTGACCAGCGTGTTCTTGGTCATGAGCGACCAGGTCGCGCCGGCATCGTCGGAGCGCCACAGGATCCCCGCCTTCGACTCGATCAGCGCGTAGACGCGCTGCGGTTTCGAGGGCGCGACCGCGAGCCCGATCCGTCCCATCATCCCGTCGGGAAGACCGTGCCCGGTGAGGCGGGCCCACGTCCGCCCGCCGTCCGCCGATTTCCAGATCCCATCGTCATCGCCGCCCGACGTGAACGTCCAAGGCCGGCGCTGGAACTGCCAGATCCCGGCGTAGAGCACGTCGGGGTTCTTGGGATCGGCGACCAGCTCGCTGACGCCGCTGCGCGGTCCGACGAAGAGCGTCTTCGTCCACGTCTTGCCGCCGTCGTCGGTGCGAAAGACCCCGCGGTCGGGTCCGTCGGCGAACACGTCGCCGAGCGCGCCGACGACGACGGCGTTCGGATCGCGCGGGTCGATGACGATCGAGGCGATCGCGTGCGTCGCCCCGAGGCCGGCGTTCGTCCACGTCTTGCCGCCGTCGGTCGATTTATAGATCCCGTCGCCCCACGAGACGTCGTTGCGCGGGTTGGTCTCGCCGGTGCCGACCCACACGATGTTGTGGTTCTTCGGATCGACGGCGACGGCGCCGATCGACGAGACGCTCTGCTTGTCGAAGACCGGAGCCCACGTCGCGCCGCCGTTCACGGTTTTCCAGACGCCCCCGCCGGCCGCACCGAGATAGTACAGCTTCGGGTCGTCGGCGACGCCGGTCACCGACGTCACCCGCCCGCCGGCGACCGCGGGACCGACCTCGCGGAACGCGACGCGGTTATACGGCGGGGTCGGTGTCGGCGAGGGCGACGGGGACGCCGACGCGCTCGCTGCGGGCGCGGGCGATGCGAGCGCCGGCACCGGGGAAGCGGAGGGATTCGACTGCGGCGGCACCGGCTGCGCCGCGGCAAGCGCGGTCACCGATGCAAAGAACGATGCCGCGAGCGCGGCCCGGAACGGAAGGCTAAGCACAGGCCGGTCCTACGCGGCAACGCGGAGCCGTCCTGCGCGGACGCGGAGCTGGGGCTGCGCTCTAGCGGTAGCGGCGAGCGTCGTACGTGACGACGGCACCCGAGCGCCGCCGGCGCATCAGGTTCGCGATCGCGATGCCGCCGACCGCGAGCGCGGCGACCAGCGCTGCGATCAGCACGATCTTCAGAACGAAGGCCAGCACGATCAGCGCGACGATTGCGACCGCGACGATTGCGGTGATCCGGACGAACAGGCTCATCATTTCCTCCGGCCTCACCTACCGTGGCGGCGAGCCCGGGGTTTCAGTGAAGCACACTTGCGCTCGCCTGCCTGGTTGTGGCACGATGGGCGGGTCATGGATGGAATCACGGCGGCCGGCGGGGCGATGGACATCGCGGCGAACGGCACCTCCTCGATCGCGATGGCGGTCCTCGCCAGCACGGAATCGCTGGTGGCGAACGAAGCGGCGCGGCTGCTGGCCTCGATCGGCGTCGGCGCGAACTTCAGCGCCAGCGCGTAACCAGCTAGCGGCCGAGGTAGGCCAGCGCGACGAGGATCGCCGCGACGTGCGAGCCCGTCGCGATGCGGCCGTCGAGCGTCATCGCGCGGACCTCGTCGAGCGAGGCGAGCTCGACGCGGATCTCCTCGGTGACGTCGAGGCGCGGCTCGGACGTGCGGAGCGCGTCGCGCACGACGAACAGATGAAAGCGTGTGGTGGCGTTCGTCGGGTCGGCCAGGAACGTGCGCACGAGCTGCGGCGCAGAGCCGCTGAAGCCCGTCTCTTCCGCGAGCTCGCGCACGGCGCAGCGCTCCGGTGTCTCGCCCTCGTCGATCATCCCGGCCGGCAGCTCGACGACGATCTCGCCCCCGCCATGCTTGTACTGCCGAACGAGTAGAACGTTCTCATCGGGTGTCAGCGTGAAGACGATGCAGAAGCCTCGCGACTCCCGGATGAAGTACTCGTCCACGACGTCGCCGCTGGGCAGTTCGACGCGATCGGCCCGCAGCCGCAAGAATTTCGTCTCGATGCGATACTCGGATGAGAGGATGCGCCACGGGCGCAGACGCGGCTCGCTCATGCTGTCCGGATGTCGTCCAACGATGCGGGGATGGCATGGGACGATGCTGAAGGGGGCGGGACCACGTGACGTCCTTTCGGGGGGACGGGACGATCGAGAAACTCGAAATCGGTCTGCATTACGACACGACATACGGGACGCTGTGGAAAGACGGCACGTATTTTCCGCGCGGCACCCGAGTGCTGATCACCGGGCTTCACATCGAGCAGGGCTTTTGCGTGCGCTTCCCCGCCGAAGTCGACGGCGAAGCGCTGGAGACCTGGGAAGACTGGGACGAGCCGGACTTTCTGGCCGAGGACGGTTCGGTCGAATCGGGCGGTGCGCTGCCGTCCGGCATTCTGCACGAAGCGCGCGAGGTGCTGGACGACGCCGAGGACGGCTGTCACTTGCACCTGCACGAAGGTGAGGACTAAGCAGAACGCGGTCGCTCTCGCCGCGATCATGCTGGCGGCGGGGACCTTGCTCCCGGTCGAGCCGCGCACTCGGTTCGTCCTGGCCGGGCTGGCGTTTGCGATCATCCTGCTCCTGCTCGCAGTTCGGCTGCGCGCGCACGCCGTGGACCGCAGCCGCGAGCGTGTCGGCGGCGTCTACGATCGCATCGCGCGGATTCGCGCGCAGCGCGGCAAGCCGAAGCGCTAGCCGTCGATCCCTTCGCGCGCCAGCATCTCGGCGTAGACCTCGGCGACGCGGTCGAGCGTGTCGGCGTCGCCGGCGCGTTTGTCGGGTCGCAGCCGCACGATGCGCGGAAACCGCAACGAATAGCCGCTCGCGTGTAAGGCGCTGCGCTGGATGATGTCGAATGCGATCTCGACGACGACCTTCGGCTCGACCAGGATCTCGTGCCGTTTCAGATCGAGCCGCTCGTACGCGGCGCGCGCTTCGTCCGGCGTCAGCCGGTGCGCTTCGAACCATTCGGTCATCTCCGCGATCTCGACGTCGGTCAACCCGCTGTAGGCCTTCCCGATGACCGCGAGTTCCTTGTCATCCTGAGCTTGTCGAAGGACGGCAAACGTGTAGTCGGAGAGCACGTTGACGCGCTTGCCGTGGCCGCGCTCGACGGCGACGACGACACAGTCGAGCGTGCCGAGCTCGCGTTTGAGTTTCAGCCACGCCTTGCCGCGTCGCCCGGGCGTGTACGGCACGTCGGTGCGTTTGAAGACGAGCCCTTCGTGGCCGCGGGCGCGCGAGGACTCGAACCGTTCGTGCACGGCCTCCGCGGCCGCGCCCGCTTCGAGCGCGGTCCACGGCGCGAGGACCAGCGCTTCGTTGCCGCCGCCCTTCGGCAAGCTCAGGGTGACAAGGAGTTCGGCGAGCCGAGCGCGCCGGTCGGCGAGCGGATGGTCGAGCAGGAACTCGTCGTCACGCGCGAGCGCGTCGAAGACCATGTACCGCACCGGCACCTCGCGCAAGAGCTCCGGCGCGACGTCCTTGCGCTGCAGCCGTGCTTGGAGGAACCGGAACGGGAGCACGCGGCCGTCACGCACGGCGACGATCTCACCGTCGAGGGCGAACGAGCCGGGCAATGCGCGCAGCGCTGCGACGACCTCCGGATAGGATGCCGACACGTCGTTCAGCGTTCGCGAGAACAGGGAGACGCGTTGTGGTGTGACGTGCGCCTGCGCGCGGATCCCGTCGTACTTGTCCTCCATCAGCCACGCCGACGCGGCGAGCTCCTTGTACTCCGAGCCGTACGCGATCGGCGAGGCGAGCATGAACGCGATCGGCGCGTGGTACGCGATCGTGACCTGGTCGAGCACGTCGTGCTTTGCAGCCAGCGCGACCGCGCCCAGGTCGCCGGCGGCGCTCGCCGCACGCCGTACGGCGCGCGGATCGCGCGCGAACGCCTGCGCGATCGCGTCGACGACCAGCCCGTCGCGCAGGCCGATCCGCAGCTCGCCGGTCATGATCTTGATGACGTAGGTCGCTTCGAGCGGATCGGTGCAGGCGGAGAAGATCCGCTCGCAGAGGCTCCGCCGGCGCTTCTGCGCGTTCTTTCCCGCTGCGTCGGCGATCTCGATCAGCAGCGCGTAGAGCCGCGCCGGCGTCAACTCCTCGCGAAAGAGGCCGAGGTCGTGCGAGGGCCGCACGAACGGACCGAGCGCGGCGCCGAGGTCGCCGGTCGCGCGATAGGCGACGCTCAGCGCGCCGTCGTCGACTCCCCACGTCGCCGCAGCCGCCTCGACGAGCGTGCGCCAGCCGACGGCGAGGCTGACGTCCTGCGCCTGCGGGAACGGGTTCCCGGTAAAATAGCGCGTCGACGGCGCCAGATCGCCGTCGTCGAGACCGCGCAGGTAGTCGCCGACCAGCGCGATCTTCTCGAGCTTACTCGCGGTCGCCGCGATCGCGGCGCAGGCGCGGGCGAACGCGATCATCGGAACGACGGAACGGTCGGGGTCACGGCGAGACGGCTTCGGTGTCCGGCCGCAGGTGACCGCCGCGCCGCCGCGGTAGGCCCGTCGTCGTGATCACCGCGATCGTCTTGATGACCGTCGAGCCCGGCCGGGTGCGGACGCTGGCCGAAGAGCTGCTGGAGATCGACGGTGTCACCGAGTGCTACAGCGTCGCCGGCCCGTACGACCTGGTCGCGATCGTGCGCGTGCGCGAGCACGACCAGCTCAGCGACCTCGTCACCGAACGGATCGCCTCGCACGCGGGGATCACCGCGACCGAAACCCTGATCGCGTTCCGCTCGTTCGCGAAGCGCGACCTCGGCATGGTCTGGGACATCGGAGCCGATTGATGAGGAGCTTCCATTGATTCGTTCGAACGTAGTGGCCGCATTCGCGCTCGGCGCGCTGTTCACGCTCGCGGCCGTGCCGGCGTACGCCGACGCCACCGGCGACGTCCGGGCTGCGTGGCAGAAGTTCCTGGGCCTGTCATCGTACGAGATGTCGTTCGGAACGGGCTCGCGGAGCGGTACGGTGGATATCGTCAAGCCGAACAGCCGGCACGTGCGCACCGCGAAGGGAGAGATCATCTCCATCGGATCGGACTTCTACCTGAAGAGGGGCAACAGCGGCTGGAGGAAGCTGCCGGCGTCGGCGGGCCAGAACGCGGCTGGGGCGTTCCTAAACATGGAAACGCTGGGACGAAAGGTGAACGGCGCGACCGCGACCGACCTCGGCATGAAGAGCGTCGATGGTGAGACGCTACACGCCTATCACGTGACGGTCAGCGGCGCCCGCGCGGTGAACGTCTACGTTGCGCGCGACGGGTTCGTGCACCGCGTCGACGACGGCAGCACGGGCGGTGGCCGCTTCAGCAAGTTCAACGCGGTCCCGCCGATTCGCGCGCCGATGTAAGCCACGCGGCGCGGCGGACGACGACGAACACCGCCCAGGGGACCATCCACACCAGCGCCAGCGCGATCATCCCCGCCACGTAGACGCCGTCGGAGACCGCGGTGACGGTACCGGGCCGCTGCAGCGCGACCAGCACCGCAAACGTGGTGGCGGCGAAGCCGGTGCTGCCCACGATCCAGACGCCGGCCAGTCCGCCCGGGATACGGAAGGGGCGGTTCGTGTCGGGCTGCGTGTAGCGCAGCCGGATCACCGCCGCGAAGATCGGCAGATAGTAGAAGGCGAGCAGCGCGATCGACCACACCGACATGAAGCCGGTCCGCTTTCCGAACGCCTCGGCGACCCAGTCGTAGACGCCGCCGTCGCGCGGCCACGTCGAGGCGAGCTCCGCGGCGGTCAGCGCGAGCGGCGCCAAGAAGAGCACCGTGCCGAGCACGTACCACAGGATGAGCGGCCACCCTTCGACCGCCATGCTCGGCAGATTGCGCACGGAGAACACTGCCGCGGTGCTCACCATCGCGACGGAGAAAATGCCGAGCTCCGCCTTCGGCCTCACGAGCGCTCACCTTCCGCGCCGTGCAGGGCCTTTCCGGCGGCGCCGTGTACGCCCGGGCATGTTCGACGGTTTCGATCTCTCCTTTGTCGACACGGGCGAGGCGACGATTCGCGTCCGCAAGGGCGGCAGCGGTCCGCCGCTGCTGTTGCTGCACGGCCATCCGCAGACGCATGTGATGTGGCATCGCATCGCGCCGCGCCTCGCGCACGAGTTCACCGTCGTCGCGATGGATCTGCGTGGTTACGGTGACAGTTCGAAGCCGCCGACGACCGCCGACCACGAACCGTACTCGAAGCGCGCGATGGCGCGCGACGCGGTCGCGGTGATGCGGCACTTCTCGTTCGAGCGCTTCGACGTGGCCGGTCACGACCGCGGCGGGCGCGTCGCGTACCGTCTCGCGCTCGATCACCCGCAGTGCGTTCGCAGGCTCGCGACGCTCGACATCATCCCCACCGGCGAGCATTTCCGCCGCGCCGACATGAAGTTCGGGCTCGGCTACTGGCACTGGTTCTTCCTCGCGCAGCCCTACCCGTTCCCCGAGAACGTGATCGGCGCGAATCCGGAAGCATTCTTCAGCGGCCGGCCGAACCGCGCGAACGTTCACGCGCCCGAAGCGCTCGACGACTACCTGCGCTGCTATCGCAATCCCGAAACGATCCACGCCTCGTGCGAGGACTACCGCGCCGCGGCGACCTACGACTTCGCGCTCGACGAAGCCGACCGCGGGAAGAAGAAGATCGCCGCGCCGCTGCTCGCGCTATGGGCGGAGCAGGGCCAAGTCGGAAAGTGGTACGACGTGCTGGCCGTGTGGCGCGACTGGGCCGACGACGTGCGCGGCTTCGCGATCGACGCCGGTCACTTCATGCCGGAAGAGGCGCCGCTCGAGACGTACGACGCCCTGCGCGAATTCTTCGCCGCACCGCCGTAGCGCTGAGGACCCCGAAACCATGCGCCCGAGGCGACCGCCGCGGTGACCATGATTCCGTACAGCAGCATCCCCGCGGCGAGCGCGCCGAAGAGCCACGCCGGCGAGCCGGTGAGGCGCAGCACGAAATAGCCGCCGCCGACGGCGATCAGCATGCGCAGAAATCCCGCCAGCAGCGGCCAGGCGAGCTTGCCCGCGCCTTGCGAGGCGAAATACAGCGCGAGGCCGAGCCCGAAGAAGCCGTAGAACGGTCCGATGGCCGCCAAGTACGCGCTGCCGGTCGCTAGCATCGCCGGATCGTGACCGAAGAGCCCGAGCCATGCGCGCGGATGGAACGCGGAGACGAGGCCGATCGCCTCGGTCATCACGAACGCGATCGCGCCGCCGGTGAACGCGATGCGCAGCGCGCGCGTGCGGTTGCCGGCGCCGACGTTCGTGCCGACCAGCGCGACGAGCGGAGCGCCGAGCCCGAAGACCAGCGGGATCAGCAGGTATTCCAGGCGCGCGCCGGTGCCGTAGCCCGCGACGGCGTCCGGACCTTGGAACGCTCCGACCATCGCGGTCGTCGAGAGCACGACGACGTTCGTCTGCACCGTCGAGATCGTCGCCACCGCGCCGACCGAGAGGATGTCGCGAAAGAACGTCCATCGCAGTCGCGTGCGACGAAAGCGCGCGAGGTTCCGGCCCGAAGCGACATACCAGGCCAGAAACGCTGCGCCCGCGGCGTTGATCGCGAGCACTGCGAACCCACCGCCGGCGATACCGAACGGATGACGAGCGCGTGTACGACCAGCGCGTTCGCGTCGTCGCGGCGCTCGGCGCCGATCCCGCGGGCGACCGCCGAGGAGATCGCGCCGCCGAGCGCGCCGGCCGAGATCATCTGCATCATCATGAAGCCCGGGAAGACGAGCGCCATCCCGGCCAGCGCGTCGGTGCCGAGCTTGGCGACCCACCACGTCTCGATGATTCCGGTCATCGCCTGCCCGAGCATGACCAGCACGTTCGGCCAGGCCATCCGCAGCAGCAGCGGAACGATCGGTGCCTCCAGCAGGGCGCGGGTCCGCGGACTCAGTTCCGCGCTCGGCGACGCCTGCGACTCCATGCCGAGCATCTCGCGAAGCCTGGGGCGGCGAAGGGCGAACGCCTGTTCGCGTCGGGACGCGCACCCTTTCGAGCGGAGCAGGGGTTACTCGTGTCACCCTGAGCTTGTCGAAGGGACACTCGCTTCCACGTCAACGGAGCATCGAGCACGTGCGCGTCTACGACAACATCGCCGACACGTTCGGGAACACCCCGCTGGTCCGCATCCCGCGGCTGAACAAGGGACTGGGCGCCGAGATCCTCTGTAAGCTGGAATCGATGAACCCCGCCGGATCGGTCAAAGACCGGATCGGGGTCGCGATGATCGAGGCGGCGGAGCGCGACGGCAAGCTGCGCCCGGACTCGGTGATCGTCGAACCGACCAGCGGCAACACCGGGATCGCGCTGGCGTTCGTCTGCGCGGCCAAGGGGTACCCGCTGATCCTCACGATGCCCGAGACGATGACGATCGAGCGCCGGAACCTGCTCAAGGCCTACGGCGCACAGCTCGTGCTCACGCCCGGGACTGAGGGCATGAAAGGCGCGATCGCCAAAGCCAAGGAGATCGTCGCCTCGAACCCGGCCAAATATTTCCAGCCCGGCCAGTTCGACAATCCCGCCAATCCCGAGATTCACTACCGCACCACCGGCGAAGAGATCTGGCGCGACACCGACGGCAAGGTCGACATCCTCGTCGCCGGCGTCGGCACCGGCGGTACGATCACCGGCGCGGGACACTTGCTCAAAGAGCGCAAGCCGTCGGTCGAGTGCGTCACCGTCGAGCCCGATACGTCGACGGTGCTCTCCGGCGGCTCGCCGGGACCGCACAAACTGCAGGGCTTCGCACCGGGCTTCGTGCCGTCGATCCTCGACACGAAGGTGTACTCCGAGGTGATCAAAGCGACGTTCGACGACTCGGTCGCGATCGCGCGCCGGCTCGCGCGCGAAGAGGGGATTCTCGCCGGAATCTCGTCGGGCGCGAACCTATGGGCAGCGATGCAGCTTGCAGCACGCCCCGAAAACGCCGGCAAGCTGATCGTCACGATCATCTGCGATACCGGCGAACGCTATCTCTCGAGCCCGCTCTTCGCCGAGCAGGAAGCGAACGTGTTCGAACCCGCCCTCGCGTAGGGACGGAGACTTCGCGCGAACGACCCGAGTCGGGCCAAGCCGTCGACGTTGCGATTCTCAGCGCATTCTGTTCTTTCGGGTATACGATTGGGATGTCGCTGGGAACCGCCGAGAGGGGACCTGATGCGCCTGTTCGTCGCGAGAATCGCCTGCGGCTCGTTGGCCGCGACACTGGCATTCGGGGCAGCGGTGCTGCCGGTCCGCGTGGGGGCGCAGACACCGCCCTACGCGACGCCCGGCTCGGGCCCGGCGATCGGCGGTGAGACGATCCACGGTGTCATCGAATCGATCGAAGGAGCCTATCGCATCTTGGTGCGGGACGACCGCGGTTTCGTCGACGATGTCACGCTCCGCCAGGGTACGATCATCAACCCGCGCGGGCTGAGGCTCAGGGTCGGGATGAGCGTCACGATCTCCGGGTTCGCCTCCGGTTCGACGTTCTCGGCGGTCGAGATCGACGCGCCGTACTCGTACGACGGTGGGGCCGCCGGATCGACGTATTACAGCACGTATCCGGACTACGGCTACGGCTACGGCTACGGCTACGGAGACTACTACGTGGGCTCGCCCGCCGAGTCCGTGACCGTCATCCAGCAGCCGATCGTCGTCCAGCCGCCGCCGGGAGCGGTGCGCCGGGTCGAACCGCCGCATGCGAACCGGCCACTGCGTCACCCGCTCGACGGCAAAGTCGATCCGCCGCTCCTCCCGCCGTACGTCGTGCC
>CALEOJ010000078.1 GCA_937910425.1 uncultured candidate division WPS-2 bacterium | reverse complement strand
GACCAACTGTGGCGCTACGCGGCCGATTTCAGGACCCTCACAGGTAAGCAGCTAGGCGTGAAACTGACCCGTAGGGCAGAGGGCGCGGGCGAGCTTCGGCAGCTTGTCGGCGCCGAAGACGAGGATCGCGACGCCGACGACTGCGGCGATTTCGATGGGTGAGAACATTGGGGTCTCCGACTTTAGAGCAGGGCGTCCGCGAGCGCGGCGAGTTCGGCGCGGGCTGGTGCGGTACCGAGCGGCGCGAGCGACTGTTTCGCTCGTTCGACGTAGCCTGCGAGGACGGCTTCTGTTTTTTCCAGGCCGCCCTGCGCGCCGATCCCGGCGACGACCTCGGCGACCCGTTCCGGCTCCCCGCCGCCGTCGGCGAAGAAACGTTCGACGGCGGCACGGAATTCCCGATCGCCGGCCTGGAGCGCGAGGACGAGCGGGACCGTCATCTTTTGTTCCCGCAAGTCGTTGCCGACCGGCTTGCCGAGGGTCGCCTCGTCGGCGGTCAGGTCGAGCAGGTCGTCGCGCATCTGGAACGCGATCCCGTAGGCCGTTCCGAAGTCGCGCAGCGCCTTGACCGCGAACGGTGAGCCGCCCGCGGCCAGCGCGCCGCATTCAGTGGAGGCGGCGAAGAGAGAGGCCGTCTTCTTCGCCGCCACTTCTACGTACGCCGCCAGCGTGGTGTCCAGATCACCGAGCGCCCGCAGCTGAAGGACCTCACCGTCGGTGATGTCGGCCAGGGTCGAGCTGAGCACGTGCGGGACGGGGTGCTGGTAGCTTGCGGTCACGTTCTTGAAGATCCAGGCGAACAGGTAGTCCCCGGCGAGCACGCTGATCCGGTTGCCGAAGTCGACTGCGGTCGCGTTGACCCCGCGCCGGGTCTCGGCGCCGTCGACGACGTCGTCGTGGATCAGCGTCGCGACGTGGATCAGCTCCATGAAGGCCGCCAGGCGCAAGTGGTCCTCGGCGCGGCCGCCGACCGCTTCCGCGGCGAGCAGGGTGAAGCGCGGGCGGAGCCGCTTCCCGCCTGCGGCCAGCATCCGCCGGACGGCTTCGGTGATCAGCTCGTTGTCGGTCGCGAACGCCGAGCGGAAGTACTCCTCGACCAGCGCGTACAGGTCGGGGCCGCGCCGCGCTCGATGGAGCATCAGGCGACCCCCACGTGAAGCGCGATCGCCCCGAACCCCAGCCGGATCGTCCGCACGTCGCGGAACCCGGCGAGCCGGAAGCGCTCGGCGAGGCCGCTTGCATCGGGGAAGTTCGTCAGCGAGTTCGGCAGGTAGCGATAGGCGGTTTTCGAGCCGCCGACGATCCCGCCGACGAGCGGCACGATCCCGTAGAAGTAGAGCCCGAAGACCCGGCGGACGAGCGGGTTCGCCGGCTTCGTCACGTCGAGGTTCACGAACCGGGCCCCGGGCCGCAGGACGCGCCGGGCCTCCTTGAGGGTGGCGACGACGTCGACGACGTTGCGCATCGAGAACCCCATCGTCGCCCCGTCGAAGGTGGCGTCGGCGAACGGCAGCCGGGTCACGTCGCCCTCGACGAAGCCGGCCCGGGCCTTCGGGTCGGCGCGCTTCGCGCGCGAGCGCGCGCCCTCGAGCATCGCCGGCGTGAAGTCGACCCCGACGACTTCCAGGACCGGGTCGGTCCGCAGCAGATGGAAAACCAGGTCACCGGTCCCGCAGCACAGGTCGACGACACGCCCGCCGGGCGGCGCGGCAAGCTCCGCGACGGCGCGGCGGCGCCACGCCTCGTCCACGCCGGCGGTGAGCAGCCGGTTCGCGCGGTCGTAGCGGGGGGCAATCGCCGCGAACATCTCGCGAACGTAGGCGCCCTTGCCGGCTGGGTCCGTCACCATCACGCCCATCTTAGACGACCAGCGGACCCCAACCTCATGGCGGTCATGCGATGACCTTCAGCCCCAGCACCCGGCGCGCGTTGGCGTCGGCGCGCGCGATCACGGTCTCGACGTCGACCCCGAGCACGCCCGCAACGACGCGCGCAGTGTCGGCGACGTAGGCTGGTTCGTTGCGCTTGCCGCGATGCGGGATCGGCGCGAGATACGGACAATCGGTTTCGAGCACGATCGATGCGAGCCCGACCTCGGTCACCGCGTCGCGCAACGGCTGCGCGGTCTTGAACGTCACGACACCGCCGATCCCGAGCAGCAGTCCGAACTCGCCGGCGAACACGCGCGCCTCCTCCGGCGTCCCGGTGAAACAGTGGACGATCCCGCGCTGCGAACGCGGATCGTAGCTGGCGCGCAGTCCAGCGACGAAGTCCGCGTGAGCCTCGCGCTGGTGGAACACGAGCGGCAGGTCGCGCTCGCGCGCGTACGCGAGCTGGGTCGCGAAGACCGCGCGCTGCGCCTCGCGCGGACTGTGATCGTAGTGGTAGTCGAGCCCGGTCTCGCCGACCGCGACGACGCGTTCGCCGTACCGCGCGCGCAACGCGTCGAACGCGGCGGCCAGATCGTGCGGGGCATCCTTCGCTTCGTGCGGATGGATGCCGACGGTTGCCCAGAGGCCGTACCTCTCAGCGGTCTCGCAGGCTCGGCGGCTATCCTCGACGTCACAGCCGACGGTGACGATCGCATCGACGCCCCGCTCGCGCGCTCGCGCCAGCATCGCCTCACGGTCCAAGTCGAACGCCGGGTCGTGGACGTGGGCGTGCGTGTCGATCATGGTGAACCCTTAGGCCCTCCGTGCATTTGTTCCCCGAGCGCGACGACCGGCATGGTCGTTGGCTCCTTCCGGCAGCGCTGCTTCTCTCGCTTCTCATCCACGTCGCAGGGGGCGGTGCGGCGCGATGGTGGTGGCCGCGCCTCGCGCCGGCCATCGCAAAGCTGCTCCCTCGCCCGACGCCGGCGCCCGAGATCGTCGCGCTCTCCGACGCGATCACGATCGAGAAGCGCACGGTGCCGCGTGAAGCGCACCGCACGCCGCCGCGGCGACGCGCCGCGCGGCCCCGGCAACTCGCGCAGCTCCCGGTGTTGCGGAGATCGGAAGAGCACACG
>CALEOJ010000077.1 GCA_937910425.1 uncultured candidate division WPS-2 bacterium | reverse complement strand
CCGCCAGGCGCCAGCGCGGCGCCTCCGGCCGCGCAGTCGCTGCGCGCCGGGCGGCCACGATGCCGTACGCGGCGGCGATCGCCGCCATCTCGTCCGCGCTCGGCCCGCGCATCAGCTCGCTGCTTCGGGATACATGCCCATGGCGTGATAGCCCGCGTCGACGAAGTGCACGTCGGCGGTGACTTGCGAGGACAGGTCCGACGCGAGGTAGACCGCGACGTTGCCCACGTCGTCGATCGTGATGTTGCGCTTGAGCGGCGACGCCGACGCGACTTTCCCCGGCATCGCCGAGAAGCCGGCGACCTGACGCGAGGCGGCGGTCTTGATCGGACCGGCCGAGATCGCGTTCACGCGGATGCCGCGTTCACCGAGATCGAACGCGAGGTAGCGCACCGTCGATTCGAGCGCCGCCTTCGCGATCCCGGCGATGTTGTAGTTCGGCACGATCTGGGTCCCGCCGAGGTACGTCATCGCCATGATCGAGGCGCCGTCGTTGAGGTTGTCGACGAGGTGTCCGACCAAGGCGATCAGCGAGTAGGCACTGATGTCCATCGCCATCGCAAAGCCGTCCCGCGACGTGGTATAGACCTTCCCCGAGAGGTCTTCTTTCTTCACGAACGCGATTGAGTGCACGAGCCCGTCGATCTTGCCGACCCCGGCCGCCAGCGCGCGCAGCGAGGCGTCCTTGGTGACGTCGCACTCGAAGACCGGCGCGCCGCCGAACTCCTCGGCGTGGTCACGGACCGCGTCCTCGACCCGCTCGCCCTGATAGGTCAGGATAAGCCGGGCGCCGTGCGCGTGCATTTGGCGGGCGATCCCGCTGGCGATCGACCACCGGTTCGCGATCCCGGTGACGATGATGGTTTTTCCGTCGAGCAGTCCCACGAGGTCCGAGCATCGGCCGCCGCGGTCCGACAACCCTTTCGACCCTCGATCAGGAGCCGGCGCCGCCCGTTCGACCCAGTCCCGGCCCGGCCGAGGCGGCCTTCAACGCCCGTGCCCAGCCCCCGCTGAGCACGAAGCGCGGAAAGGTGATGAACTGCTCGGCGAAGATGCGCTTGACGACGTCGCCCGGCCCCGCGAACGGGGCCGGCGCTTCCGCCTCGATCCCATGCCCGCGACCCTGAGCCGCAAACGCGGCCGCCGCGATGACCACGCCGCCCGCCGCGCCGAGCCACGATCGCGTCGCCAGCGAGGCGACCGCGCCGATGATCGCCAGATCGAACACCGGCACGGCAACGATGTGAATCAGCAGGTTCGTGCGTGTCGTGTGAACGCGCGGGTAATCGTTGAGTTGATCGGCGAGAAACGACATAGAGTCTGCTTCCTCTCGGACCGATGCGCGTAAACCGGGGCTGACTTGTAAAACCTAACCGTTTGGTTTAAGATAGGCTCAGATGGGCACCGTGGCGGGGCGGGGCGTCAAGTTCCGGATTTATCCAAAGGACCACTTTCCAGTGCATGCTCACGCGAGAATCGGGGCCGGCGAAGTCATCGTCGAAGTGCGTCGCGACGGCAGTGTTGCCCTCTCCACGGTGCACAGGGACGCGGTTCTGGGAAACGTTAAGGACAACGAAATTGCGAGGGTTCAGGGAAGCAGCCAACCTCGCGAAAGAGATTCGCGCCGAGTGGAAGGAAATGCAGAAATGAAGGATCCGCGCATCGCTACGACCGCCGCCGAAATCCGAGCGGCGGGGAAGCACGCGCGCGCGACGGCGAAGGCGTTGACGGTGATCGTCGAGGCTCATTACTCAAAGACTCAAGACGCGATCGTGGTTCGTCTCAATACGGGTGCGACGTTCAGCGTCCCGCGCGCGCGTCTGCCGGGCTTCGGACGGATCGAGCCGAGTGCGCTTCGGAAGTTGGAGATCGAGCCGCCCGGAAACGCTCTGTGGTTCGATGCGCCAGATATCGGCGTTCGGCTTGAAACGCTGATGATCGCGGCAGCTGGCGAAGGGATCGTCAGAAGCGCGGCAGCGCAGCTTTTGGGTTCGCGGACGAGTTCTAAAAAGGCGGCGTCATCGGTTGAAAACGGGAGGCTCGGCGGTCGCCCCAGACGGAAAGTGAACGCGGCGGCCTAGGTTAACGCCTGTCGCCGCGACGGTATTGCCGCCGCTAAAGGTGATCGTTCTAAGAAGCATGCTCAGAGCGGAATGTTGCCGTGCTTTCGATGCGGGCGTTCGACGCGTTTGTTGGCGAGGGCGTCGAGGGCGCGGCTGACCGCGCGGCGGGTTTCGCTGGCGTGGATAACGTCGTCGACGTAGCCGCGCTGCGCCGCGATGAACGGGTTGGCGAAGTGGTCGGTGTACTCGGCGGCGAGCTCGGCGGCTTTCGCGTCCGGTTCATCCGCTTCGGCGATCTCGCGGCGGTTCAGGATCTTCACCGCACCGCTTCCACCCATGACGGCGATCTCGGCGGTCGGCCAGGCGAAGTTGAAATCGGCACGGATGTGCTTCGACGACATGACGTCGTAGGCGCCGCCGTAGGCCTTGCGGGTGATCACCGTGATCTTCGGGACCGTCGCTTCGGCGAACGCGTAGAGCAGCTTGGCACCGTGCTTGATGATCCCGCCCCACTCCTGGCTCGTGCCGGGCAGGAAGCCGGGGACGTCGACGAACGTCAGCAGCGGGACGTTGAACGCATCGCAGAAGCGCACGAAGCGCGCGGCCTTGATCGAGGCGTTGATGTCGAGCACGCCGGCCAGCATCTTCGGCTGGTTGGCGACGATCCCGACGCTGCGCCCGCCGACGCGGCCGAAGCCGATCACGATGTTCTGCGCCCACAGCGGCGCGATCTCGAAGAAGTCGCCGTCGTCGACCACGGCGACGATCGCGTCGGCGATATCGTACGGCTTGTTCGGTGCATCCGGGATCAGTTCGTCGAGCTCGGGCGCGACGCGCAGCGGATCGTCGTCGCTCGGGACGAGCGGCGGATCGTCGAGGTTGTTCGAGGGGATGAACGAGAGCAGCCGCCGGCAGTGCTCGTTCATCTCGTCTTCGTCGGCGGCGGTCAGGTGCGCGACGCCGCTCTTGGTCGCATGCGAGATCGCGCCGCCGAGCTCTTCGAAGCTCACGTCCTCGCCGGTGACGGTCTTCGTCACGTCGGGACCGGTGATGAACATCTGCGAGATGCCTTCGACCATCACCGTGAAGTCGGTGATCGCGGGCGAGTAGACGGCGCCGCCCGCGCACGGTCCGGCGATCAGGCTGATCTGCGGGATCACGCCCGACGCCTGGACGTTGCGCCAGAAGATCTCGGCGTAGCCGCCCAGGCTGACCACGCCTTCTTGGATCCGCGCGCCACCGGAGTCGTTGATCCCGATCATCGGCGAGCCGGTCCGCACCGCGAGGTCCATCACCTTGCAGATCTTCTCGGCGAAGACCTCACCCAGCGAGCCGCCGAGCACGGTGAAATCCTGCGAGAAGAGGAAGACTTGGCGGCCGTCGATCGTCGCGTGACCGGTCACCACGCCGTCGCCGAGGAACGAGCGTTCGTCGAGCCCGAACTCGGTCGTCCGATGGACCGCGAAGCGGTCGAGCTCGACGAACGAGCCGGGATCGACCAGCGCCTCGATGCGCTCGCGGGCGGTGCGCTTCCCCCGCGCCCGCTGCTTCTCGTTCGCATCGGCGCCGGCGGGGGTGAGGGACTCCTCGCGCATCGCTTCGAGCCGGCGGTACGCGCGCTCGTGCGGGGATTCAGGTTCGATCGCGGCCATCGTATCCGGGCTTCTCCGCCAACACCCGAGCCCCCGGCGCGCGTCCGCTCGTGGTGCTAGATCGTCCCGACCAGGTCCGCCGCCCGGTCGAGGTGGGCGCGCCCAACGACGTGGGCCGGCGCCTGCGGCTGCGTCACCGCAGGTCGGCGTGCGCGGCCGCCGCCGGTGATGTTGAGGAGCACGATCTCCTCCGGATCGACGCGCCCCTCGCGCGCTGCACGCGCGAGCGTCGCGATCGCTACGCCGGCGGCCGGTTCGACATCGATTCCTTCGAGTTCGGCGAACGCGAGCATCGCTGCCGCCATCTCGTCGTTGGAGATTGCGTACGTCGATCCGTCGCTCGCCGCCAGCGCATCCCGAACGCCGCCGGACGTGGCATACGGCGGGCTGGGATTTCCGAGGACCGTCGCGGCGATCCGGCTCAAGCGCTCGCGTGCATCGGCGTCCGGTTCGCTCAGGGTCGCCGCACCGCGCGTCCATGCGTCATGGATAGGGGTGAACGGCGCGTTCTGCCCCAGGAGCATCCGCGGCAGTCGCGTTCCGAACCGGCCGTCGGTTATGATACGCAGCGCAGCTTCGTGCGCGGCGAGGGCGCCCGCGCCACTGCCGACGGCCTGCACGTAGACACCGGGTAGTGTGCCGATCTCCTCAACCGCGCTGAGCACGATCGTCCCCATCCCGTCGCGGCGTCCGACGTTGCGAACGCCGCCTTCGGCGACGTAGCCTTCACGCGCGGCGAAGCGCTGCGCGAGCGCGATCGCGTCCTCGTAGGTACCGTCGTCGATGGCGACGACACGCACCGATGGGCCGAGGCGAACCAGCGCGGCGAGGGGATCCCAGGCTTCGAGCGGGATGACGATGAGCACCGGAAGCTCGTTCTCGGTCGCGATCGCTGCGAACGCCGCAGCGGTATTTCCGGCCGAAGCGACGACCAGCGTGCGGCGTTCGCTCGGCGCCAGTCGCCCGAGCACCGCGACCGCTTCGAGCTCTTTGAAGGTCGCCGTCGCGAGCGTCGCGCCGCGTTCGGGCCACCAGCCGTTGAAGGCCAACCAAAGCCGGCGCAGCCCGAGGTGACGTCCGAGGTGCGCGCTGGGAAAGACCGCGGTGCGCGCGGTCGTCGGCAGGTCGCGGCCGCGGGGAAGCCAGCGGCCGAAGCGCGCCATCGAGCGCTCGTCGCCAGGGTCGAGCCGGAGCGAGGGATAGACGGTGCGCAACAGCGCCGGCGCATGGGGCAACGCGCAGTCGAGGCGCACTCCGTCGTCGTCGAAGAGCGCGCCGCATCCGCAGCACCGAAGCCGATACTCCCGCCCGAACATACCGTAGGAATCGGCCGCGCGGGGCCGCGCCGCTAGGTTACCAGATGCCGAGGGCTAGCTTCACGTCCTCGCTGGCCATCGTGCGCGGGTCCCACGGTGGGCTGAACGTGATGTCGACCGTGGCGTTCTTGACGCCCTCGACGCTCTCGACTTTGCTCAGGACGGCTTGCTTGAACATCGGGCCGACCGGACACATCGGCGACGTAAGCGTCATGGTGACGGTCACGTCAGCGCCTTGCGGGCCCTCGCAGACGACGTCGTAGACCAGCCCGAGGTCGAGAATCCCCATGTTGAGCTCGGGGTCGTCGACGTCTTTGAGCGCCTCGCGCACCACCTCTGCGGTTACCATACGCCCTCTACGATTCGCCGGGGGCGGCCGGGGTTCCAGCTACACCGCGAGGTACCGTTGCATCATCGCTTCGTCGGCCTTGAGCTCAGCGGTCGTGCCGGAGCCGACGACGCGCCCGTTCGAGAGAACGTAAGCACGATCGGAGAGGCTCATCGCGACCTGCGCGTTCTGCTCGATGAGCAGCACCGTGTGCCCCTCGCTGCGAAGGTTGCGCACGACCTCTTCGACGCTGCGTGCGATCAGCGGAGCCAATCCTTCCATCGGCTCGTCGAGCAGGATGATCTCGGGGTTGGCGATCAGCGCGCGCGCGATCGCCAGCATCTGCTGCTCGCCGCCGGAGAGCTTCGCCGGCTTGTCGCGGCGTTCGCCGAGCACTGCGAAGTAGTCGTAGATGCGCTTCTCGGTCCAGACGCCTTTGCGTCCGGAGAGCGCCGCGAGCCGCAGGTTCTCCCCGACGGTCAGGTTCGGGAAGATCCGCCGGTCCTCGGGCACGAACGCGATCCCGCTCTGCGCGATGCTGAACGGGCTCTTGTTGGTGATGTCCTTGCCCTTGAAACGGACCGCACCGGTACGCGCCTGGACGAGCCCCATGATGGTCTTGCACGTCGTCGAGCGCCCCGACCCGTTGCGACCGAGAAGCCCGACGACCTCGCCCTCTTCGATCGCGAGTGACACGTCTTGCAGGACGTGCGACTTGTCGTAGTACGCGTTGACCTTGTCGAGCTCCAAGAGCATTACGCTAGTTCTCCAAGGTAGGCGCGCTGGACGGCTTCGTTGGCGCGGATCTCCTGCGGCGTTCCGACGGCGAGCACGGCACCGGTCTGGAAGACGGTGATCGACGTCGAGATCGCCATCACGACGTCGATGTCGTGCTCGACGAGCAGGATCGTGCGGCCCGGCGAGATGCGCTGGATCAGGTCGACCGTCTCGTGCGTCTCGGTCGGCGACATCCCGGCGAGCGGCTCGTCGAGCAGCAGCACCGGCGGATCGCTCGCGAGGACGAGCCCGATCTCCAGCCGCCGCTGATCGCCGTGCGAGAGGTTCTCAGCGCGGGCGTCGCGCCACTCCCATAGCCCGACGTCGTGCAGCACGCGCTCCGCCGTCTCACCGAGATTGCCCATGCGGCGCTCGGGCATGAAGAAGTTCGCCTTGCCGTCGTGCACCGCTTGGACCGCCAGGCGCACGTTCTCGTACACGGTGAGGCGGCCGAAGATGTTGGTGATCTGGAACGAGCGCGCGATGCCGAGTCGGGCGCGCTCGTACGCCAGCAGCGAGGTGATCTCGCGGTCCCGGAACCACATGCGCCCTTCGCTCGGCGGCAGCAGGCCGCTCAGCAGGTTGAAGAACGTCGTCTTCCCCGCGCCGTTCGGGCCGATGATCGTTCGCACGCCGCCCTCGGGGATCTCGAGCGAAACGCTGTTGACCGCGGTGAACCCGGAGAAGCGCCGCGTGAGGCCTTCGGTCTTGAATACGTACTGCGTGGCGACGGCCATTTACGAGGGCGCTTTCGTCGCGGCGGGAGTGTCCTCGATGACCGGCGGCAGCTCTTCCTGCATGTCCACCTCGACGCGAGTGCGGCGCGAGAAGTAGCGCCGGAACGCGGTTGCGAAGCCATAGTGCCGCACGTCGTCGAACAGGCCCATGATCCCGCGCGGGCCGACCAGGACGAACACCACGAAAACGACACCGATCCAGGCTTCCCAGTATTTGGTGAGCTGCGAGACGTTGTTCTGGAGCTCGTAGTAGACCGACGCGCCGAGGATCGGCCCGAGGAACGTCTGCATCCCGCCGAGCAGCGACATCATCACGACGTTGCCGGAGTACTCGACCGAGCCGGCGTCCGGGTTGATCGACTGCTGGTAGTACGTCCACAGCCAGCCGGCGATCGCCGGGAAGAGTGCCGAGAGGACGAACGCGTTCACGCGATACTTGTTGACGTCGTAGCCCAGGAACCGCGCCCGCTGCTTGTTCTCGCGGATCGCGTGCAGCACGCTGCCGAACGGTGAGCGAAGGATATAGTGCACCAGGCAGAGCGCGAGGAAAACGCAGACCGCGCAGAACCAGTAGAAATGCATCGAATCTTGGAGGAAGCCGTGGGCGAACGGGTTCGGTCGCGCGATGTTCTGCATCCCGTCCTCGCCGCCGGTCAGCTCGCTCCAGCGGTACGTGACGAAGAAGGTCACCTGCGCGAACGCGAGCGTGATCATCGAGAAGTAGATCCCGCTCGAGCGCGGCACGACGACGCGCGCCAGCAGCCACGCCCACAGGACCGCGATCGCGACCGACAGGAGGAGTGCGATCAGCACGTTGTCGACCTGGCCGTGATGGAGCGCCAGACCGAAGACCTGGACGTTGAAGCCGTTCGAGAAGAGCGCCGTGGTGTAGGCACCGATCGTGAAGAACATCGCGTGGCCGAACGAAAGTTCGCCGACGTGTCCGAACAGCAAGTTGAAGCCGCTGGCGAACAGCGCGAAGATCACCATCGTGGTCGCGATCCCGACGAAGCCGCTCCAGTTTCCGGTCCACGGGGTCGCGCCGGCGACGAACGGCAGGATCACGAACAGCACCGCGGTCCAGAGGAGCGGGTGCGTGAGCAGCCCGCGAAGTCGGCCCTCGGAGCCTGTCCTGAGCTTGTCGAAGGAAGGGGTCACTCGAAGAGGCCCTCCACGCCGAACAGGCCGCGCGGCCGCACCAGCAGGATGATTCCCATGATGATGTAGCCGGTCAGTTCGACGGCCGGCGGCCAGATGAGCGCCATCAAGCTCGTCACGATCCCGATCAGGAGGCCGCCAACGATCGCCCCCCAGAACGACCCGATCCCGCCGACGATGACGATCACGAAGGTCAGCACGATCCACTGCGATGCCAGGCTCGGCTGGATCGCGTAGATCGGCGCCGCAAGCGCGCCGGCGAGCCCGGCCATCAGCGAGCCGATTCCGAACACCAGCGTGAACATCAGCGGCATGTTGATGCCGAGGATCTTCACCATTTCGGCATCACGGGTGCCGGCGCGGATGATCATCCCGATGTTTGTCTTGTTCAGCAGCAGCCAAACCCCGGCGAGGATCAGGATCGTGAGTCCGACCAGTAGCACGTCCCGGTAGAACGGGAGCTGGTAGGAGCCGAGCGAGATCGTGTTGGGGATGTAGCCGGGGGTCGAGACGCGCACGGCGTCGTCGCCCCACAGCCTGCGCACGATCTGAGCGAAGATCAGCGCCGTCCCGAAGGTCAGGAGCAGCGTGTACTCAGGGATCCGTTTGTACAGCGGCCGGATCAGCGTCGACTCGAAGGCCATCCCGAGCAGGCCCACGATGACCGCCGAGGCCAGGATGGCAGGCCAGAACCCGATCGGCCCGTTGAGTTGGTACATCAAGTAGGCGCCGAGCATGAAGAACGACCCGTGCGAGAAGTTGATCACGCCCATGAGACCCAGGATGATGTTCAAGCCCAGGGCGACGAGGATGTACAGCATCCCCAGGGTGACGCCGTTGACCAACTGGTCCAGCAGCTCGGGCGTCGTGAGGGCGAGGAAGTGAATTGCGGACGTCCTCCGGATGCGGCGGAAAGACCCTCCGTTCGCCTCACAGGGGTCCGCTTCCATGCTACGCTCGGGGAATGGTTTGAAACTGAACCAAGCCGCCGAAAGTTATTAGGAGACCACACCACGCCGAGCTTCGTAGAACTCGGCGGCCGGGATGGCAGGAGCGGATAGGCCGCTCGGGGAGTTTCGTACAGTCATGTCAATGTGGGAACCGTTCACCGAACGCGCGCGGCGCAGCATCGTGCTCGCTCAGGAAGAGGCGCAACGGCTCGGGAACAACTACATCGGGACCGAGCACATTCTGCTCGGCATCATCTCCGAGGGCGAGAGCTTAGCCGCGAAGGTCCTCGAGACGCTCGGTGTCAACCTGGCCAAGGTCCGCCAGGAGGTCGAGGCAATCGTCGGCCGGGGCGGCCAGACCGTCCAGCAAGAGATGGTCTTCACCCCGCGTGCCAAGCGCGTGATCGAGCTCGCCTTCGAAGAGGCGCGCCAGCTCAACCACAACTATATCGGGACCGAGCACTTGCTGCTCGGCCTGATCCGCGAGGGTGAGGGCGTCGCCGCCCGCGTCCTGACGAACCTCGGGGTCGACCCGGCGAAGGTGCGCGTCCAGACCACCTCGCTGCTCGGTGCCGAGGGCCAGCCGCCCGCGCCCAAGGGCAAGTCCAAGACCCCGACGCTGGACGCCTACGGCCGCGACCTGACGACGCTCGCCCGCGAGAACAAGCTCGACCCGGTCATCGGCCGGGCCAACGAGATCGAGCGCGTCATCCAGATCCTCAGCCGCCGCACCAAGAACAACCCGGCGCTGATCGGCGAGCCCGGCGTCGGCAAGACGGCGATCGCCGAGGGCCTGGCCCAGCGCGTCATCAAGAACGAGGTCCCGGAGCCTCTGCGCGACAAGCGCGTCATCACGCTCGACCTGGCCGGCTTGGTCGCGGGCACGAAGTACCGCGGCGAGTTCGAGGAGCGCATGAAGCGCGTCATGGACGAGATCCGTGGCGCCGCAGGCGAGATCATCCTGTTCATCGACGAGCTGCACACGCTGGTCGGCGCGGGCGCCGCCGAGGGCGCGATCGACGCTTCGAACATCATCAAGCCCGCGCTCGCGCGCGGCGAGCTGCAATGCATCGGCGCGACGACGCTCAACGAGTTCCGCAAGCACATCGAGAAGGACTCGGCGCTCGAGCGCCGGTTCCAGCCGGTCATGGTCGGCGAGCCGACGGTCGAGGAGACCATCGAGATCCTCAAGGGCCTGCGCGACCGCTACGAAGCGCACCACAAGGTCACCATCACCGACGAAGCGCTGGTCGCGGCTGCGAAGCTCGGTGACCGCTACATCTCCGACCGTTTTCTCCCCGACAAGGCCGTCGATCTGATGGACGAGGCCTCCTCGCGCGTCCGTCTCCAGGCGACGCTGCCGCCGCAAGCGATCCGCGATATCGAGACCCAGATCCGCCAAGTGAAACAGGAGAAAGAGTCGGTCGTCAAATCGCAGGAGTTCGAGAAGGCCGCTGCGATTCGCGACCGTGAGGAGAAGCTGCGCCTCGAGAAGCAGCGCCTCGAAGCGGAGTGGGCCGACAAGCGCGCCGCGCAGGACAAGACGCTCAAGGTCACCGAGGACGACATCGCCCACATCGTCGCGTCGTGGACGAGGATCCCGGTCTCGCGGCTGGCACAGGCCGAGACGGCCAAGCTGCTCGGGATGGAGGATCAGCTCCACCGCCGCGTGATCGGCCAGAACCAGGCGATCTCGACGCTCACCCGGGCGATCCGCCGCTCGCGCGCCGGGCTCAAGAACCCGAAGCGCCCGATCGGCTCGTTCATCTTCCTGGGTCCGACGGGCGTCGGCAAGACGGAGGTCGCGCGCTCGCTCGCCGAGTTCATGTTCGACGATGCCGAGTCGATGATCCGCATCGACATGTCAGAGTACATGGAGAAGTACGCGGTCTCGCGGCTCGTCGGGGCGCCTCCCGGCTACGTCGGCTACGAAGAGGGCGGACAGCTCACTGAAGCGGTGCGCCGCCGTCCGTACTCGGTCGTGCTCCTCGACGAGATCGAGAAAGCGCATCCGGACGTCTTCAACTTGCTGCTGCAAGTCCTCGAAGACGGGCGTCTGACCGACTCTCAGGGCCGCGTCGTCGACTTCAAGAACACCGTGATCATCATGACCTCGAACGTCGGTGCGACCGGAATGCAGACCACGACCGACATCGGCTTCCGCACCCAAAAGGACACCGGACCCGACGATGTGGCCTACGAGAAGATGAAGACCAAGGTGCTCGACGAGGTCAAGCACTCGTTCCGGCCCGAGTTCCTGAACCGCGTCGACGAGGTCGTGGTCTTCCACCAGCTGAGCCGCGACCAGATCGCCCAGATCGTCAGCCTGGAGCTCGACAAGGTCATCCGCGAGGTGAATGCTCAGGACATGCACCTCGAGGTGACCGAAGACGCGAAGGCGCTGCTCGCCAAGAAGGGTTGGGATCCGCAGTTCGGAGCCCGTCCGCTGCGCCGTGCGATCCAACGCGAAGTCGAGGACGAGCTCGCCGAGGAGATGCTGAAGGGCAACTTCGGATCGGGCGACCGCATCCTCGCCGAAGTCTCGGCCGACAACCCGGAGAAGCTGCGCTTCTCGAAGATCCCGAACGTCGAACCGCCGACGCCGAGTCAACCGGAAGCGCAGACTGCTTAGGAGTGTTCGCGCAACGTGCGCGAACACTCGTCCTTCGACGGCCTCAGGACAGGCTCGCTTCGCTGCGGTCCGCCCCTAAAGCGGTTGGGAATCTCATGCCTATGTGCCGAATACCAAAAGGTTGACCCCGTATGCGCTTTGGCGATCGCGCCTCCCCTCGTCGATCGGAACTTGGTTCGCACGTGACCTGACGCGCGTGGCGCTTACCCTCGTCGAGGGTGCGCGCGTCGTGCTGCGCTCGGTCGAACCCGCACGGATCGAGGCGACGGTCAAAGACCGCACGCCGGTCTCGACCGCCGTCGAATGGGCGACCGGGACCGGCCCGCAAGCGCTTCGGGCCGTCTGCACCTGCGGTTCGACCGGGGTCTGCGAGCACGTCGTCGCGACGCTCGAGGTGGTCCGCACCGCCGAAGAGGCGGCGCTCCCGCCGGCGGCGAGCGACGGCGGAGAGGTCGACCTCTCGTGGCTTCCCGACGCCGAACAGGACGGTGCACGCGCCCGCGCGCGCGCTGTTTGGCCGGTGCTGCTGATCGGGGCCGGCGGCTCGCTGAGCGGCACGCTGTACCTCGACACTCCGCGGCTGCGCGGCGTGATCCGCGACGCCGACGCGATCCTGGCCATGATGGACCAGACGCCGGCCGACGACTGGGACGAGGTCGACCGGACGCTGCTTCGCGACGACGCGGTCCAGGAAGCGTTCGGATCGCGCGCGTCACAGAAGGCGCTCGCTCGCGCACTGTTCCGCCTCGCCCGTCACCCGCGGCTGCGCTTCGACGACGCTCCCGGCGAGAACCGGCACCCCTCGGAGCTGCCGCCGTTCGGTGTTGAGACGCGCGGCGCGAAGCTGCGGGCCGTGCGCGCCGGGGCGCGGTTCGTCCCCATGCTCGAAGGCGGCGACGGGGCGCGCGTCTCGCCGGCCGACGCCGCCGTTGTCGACGGCCCACCGATGTGGCTGGTCGCAGAGCGCACCGCCTACCTGCTCGACGGCTCGTTCGATCCGCGCAAGGTGATCGCGGCGGCGCGCGCCTCGCGCGACGCGGTCGACGA
>CALEOJ010000076.1 GCA_937910425.1 uncultured candidate division WPS-2 bacterium | reverse complement strand
ATGTGGCGGGCCCGATCGCGCGGATCGAGCGAGCGAATCGGCACGCCGTCGAGCGCGATCAATCCCGCGGCGACGGCGAGCGAGCCCGCCATCGCGCGCAGCAGTGTCGTCTTGCCGACCCCGTTCGGGCCGACGACGGCGACGACGCCGCCCTCGAGCGCGAGCGAGACGTCACGCAGCAGGGTTCGCCCGCCGCGCACGATCTCGACCCGCTCGAGGGTCAGCGTCACTTCCGGCGTGCCGCTATGTGGACGAGGGAGGCGGCGTCGGCAACGCGCCCTGGAATAGCGCACCCTCTAGCGACGGCGCGCCGGGAGCGGTGACGTTGATCGTAGTCCCCGACGCTCCGTTTGACGACGGAAGGTATAGGGTCGCGCCATCGATGAGAAATGTCGTGGCGTTCGTACCCGGTCCGAGCGTTAGAAACCCGTTCGGGAGATTCGCCGCGAACGTTTCGGGCGATTGTGGTCCGCCGAATACCAAGTGCCGGGTGCTCTGCGCGCCCGTCCGGATCGAGGGAACATCGACGTTGCCGCGTAGCACCACAGCGCTCGAGAACGCAAACGGGGCGCCCGCGATCGGTGAGTTCTGCGTCGAGATCGCGCCGGCAAACTCGCGGTAAAGCTGCGGAAACGATTCGCCGCCCGCGGCGGCGAGCGCCGGTGCAACGCCCGGTCCCGGCGTGTTGTAGATCGCCTGCAGCGCAGTCGAACCGCCGAAGCGGTCGTACAGGTAGCGCGCGAACAGATATCCTTGTCCGTAGCTTCCCGCTGTATTGCTGTACCATCCGTAGGGCGGGTTCGACGCGGTACTGGACGGGTTCGGCTGATAGCCGGTGAACGACGTCAGCGAGAACAAAGACGGCTCCAGCAGGAAGCTAAACGAATAACGCGGCGTGTCGATATGCTGGCCGGGTGCCGGATCCGTCGCCAGGTCTTCGGCGAGCATCGAGCAGCCTTCGTCAATGAACGAATCGTCGAACGACCCGACCCCCGTCTGCGTCGCGATCGGGCGGAAGTATTTGTAGTGTGAATGGATCAGGTGCTGCAGTTCGTGCGACATCGAGCGTGGTGCGTCGGTGTTCAGCCAGTACGACTCATTGTGTGCCGAGATGCCGCCGCCCAACGCGCTGTAGTTATCGCTGCCCATCACGAACATAGACGTGTTGTTGCTGACCGGTCGCGGCGACGGGGCGCAGTCCCACGCCTGCTGCGGAATCTCGTCCCCGGGGTTGAAGTAGCCGCCTTCTCCGGTTCCTGCGAGCGCGTCGGTGATCACGATGTTGACCGAAGTCCCGCTGGCGCCCGTGAGGTCGGTCGACTGCCATTGCGTCTGGTCGGTGATCGGGTTTCCGCTCGAATCACACTGCCCTCTGCCGTGCGCCTGGTCCCACGTGAACGTTACCGGCGATGAGGCAGCGTAGAAAGCCGCCCCGAACGCGGAGGTCTCGGTGGCATAGTATGCGTCGAACTTCGTGGCGAGCGACTGGAAATCACCGGGAACGCTCGTGAATTCACCGGGGCTCGCAAGCGACGCGTTGTCGACCCAGACGTTGCCGTGCGCACCGACCGCTTCGAGCGTTGCGGTGATCGTCACGTTGCACTCGTAGGTGCCGCTTGTGCCGCCGCCGGCGCACCCGCCGGAGTTGCCGATGTTCGAGGTCAAAATCTTGAACTGTCTCTGCTGTCCGACCGTGCCCGGTGCGGCTTGCGTGCGGCGCGACTGCGAAGCCATCGCGCGTGTGGCGGACAGGTTACGGAACAGCGCGCGCTGCGCAGCGACATTCGGAGCCGCCTCGCGCAGCCGATCGGCTCTCTCGAGCTGATGGTTCTGCGCGATCACGGCCTGCAGCGCGCGCGTCGCCTGCGGCGAACGCGCGGTCGACGACGTGCCGACACCGGCCGTTTCCTTCACCGTGGCAGCGTACTGCGTCAGCGTGCCGCCGCTTGGCGGCTCGGTCGGCATCGACGCCGCTACCGCGGTCATGACGCCGTCGGCCGAGTTCGGAACGAGCGCGGATCCGAAGGTGTTGCCCGACGCCGCCGAGAGCAGCGTCACGGCGCCGGCCGGAGCGACGTAACCGCTCGCAGGCGTTGGTGTTGCCGTCGGTATGGGAGTCGGCGTAGGACCGCCGCCACCGCCTCCGGAGGGAACGCTCCCCCCGCCTCCGGTGGGAACGCTCCCCCCGCCGCCGCCACCACATGCCGCGAACGCGGCCGATATAAGGACGACCACAAACGCTGGCCGCACCCGCTCTAGCAACTTCATGCCGTCGTAGTACGGCTCCGACGAAGGTCGCACCCGTTGCCCTATGCGTACGCGCGCGCGGCTCCACGCAAATAGAGCACTAAGAACGTTGGTACGCCGACGAAAGCGAGCAGTACCCCGAGCGGTACTTCGGCCGGCGCAGCAAGCGTGCGGGCGAGGGCGTCGGCCAGGACCACGAGCGATGCGCCCACCAGGACGCTCGCCGGTACGAGCATGCGCAGGTCTGCGCCGACGACGCGGCGGGCGAGATGCGGCACCACGAGTCCGACGAAGCCGACGAGCCCGGCGAGCGCGACTGCTGCCGCGGTGAGCAGCGTCGACGCGACGAGCAGCGCCCATTGCAAGCGCACGACGTCGACGCCGAGCGCGGCCGCGCGACCTTCGCCGAGCCGCAGCACGTTG
>CALEOJ010000075.1 GCA_937910425.1 uncultured candidate division WPS-2 bacterium | reverse complement strand
GCTGGCTATCGTGCTGCGCCCGGCGCCGGAACCGGCGCCGGCATGACGATCGTATCGGGCGCTGTCGGTTCGGCGAAGAGACGTTCGACGGCGTCGGCCCGTCGCGCCAGCACGCGCCGCTGATTCACCGAGCCCTTGTCGGTGATCTCGCCGTCCGCGGCCGAGAGCTGGTCGAACGCGAGCAGCGCGCGTGCCGCATGCTGCGACGATCCTCCGGCAGCGGCGTTGTACCGTTCCAGCAGCGCCGCGACCGCAGCGCGCAGCGCGTCATCGCCGTCGAACTCGCCGCGCGCGCGTGAGCCGACGAACAGCAGCAGACCGATCTCGTCGAGGTTCTCACCGGCGACCACGACGTCGTCGACCAGCGAACTCGCTTCGGCGAGCACCGCCAGCCGGACCGCGCCGGCGTCGACCCACGTACCGCTGCTCAGCTTGAAATTCTCGGCGATGCGCCCGTCGAACCGCAGCCCTTGGGCGGGATCGGACGGATCGGCAAACCGCACGGCATCGCCGGTCTTGAAGAAACCATCCGCGTCGAACGCGCTCGCGCTCAGATCGTCGCGCCGCCAATAGCCCGGCGTCACCAGCGGGCCGCGCACACGAATCTCGAGCTTGTGCTCGGTCGGCACGAAGAGCAGCTCGGTCCCCGGCCCCGGCAGCCCGATGTCGGCCGGATCGCGTAGCAGGTAGTGCACCGCCGTCGCCATCGGCGCCGTCTCGGTGAGACCCCAGGACCCGGTGACGGCGACCTCGCCCGAACCGTAGCGACGCGCCAGCTCGCGCAGCGCGGTCCAGGTCGGATGCGGCAGCGCGGCTGCGGCGTTTCCGATCAGCCGCAGCCGGGAGAAGAACCGGGTCGCGAACGACGCGTGGGCCGAGAGCACATCGACCAGGAGCCGGTGACCGCGCGGGACGTTGAAGTAGACCGTCGGCGGGTGTTCGTCGAGCGCTGCGATCGAGCGCTCGAAGCGGCCGGGCAGCGGTTTGCCGTCGTCGATGTAGAGCGTCCCGCCGTGGTACAGCGCCATGTTGAAGTTGTGGTTGCCGCCAAAGGTGTGGTGCCACGGCAGCCAATCGACCAGCACGAGGTCGTGCGCATCCAGAAACGGCCACAGCTGAGCCAGGCTCTGTTGGTTCGAGCACAGCATGCGGTGCGTGTTGATCACGCCCTTCGGTTCGCCGGTAGAACCGGAGGTGAACAGGATTTTCGCGACGTCGCCGGGCGCGACGGTTGCGTGCACCGCGTCGAGCTCCGGTGCGATGCCGGTCGCGAGCAGGTCGGAGAGCGTTCCGGCACCGGGGCGGGAGACGGCGCCGCGCTCGGAGACGATCGTCACTGCCGGGTCGACCGCGTCGAATGCGTCGCGATACCGGTCGGCGTCCTCGGCGAAGACGAGCCGCGGCTGCAGCGCCTCGAGCACGAACCGCAGCCGGCGCAGATCGCCGTATTGGGTCGAGTACGCCGGTGAGATCGGTGCGACCGGGATACCGGCGTAGAGTGCGGCGAGCGAAAGCGACGCATGCGCGAGCGAGTTTTCCGAGAGGATCGCGATCGGGGTGGCACGCGAGAGGCCCATCCCGAGCAGCCCCGACGCGATCCGCCGGACGGCCTCGAACATCTGGGCGTAGGTTGCGGCGCGCCAGCCCTCACCGTCGCGCTCGACCAGAAAAGGCCGGTCGGGGCGTTCGCCGGCCCAGCGCGCGAGCAAGGCGCCGATGCTCGCCGGGAAGGCGCCGAGCGACGTGGTCGACCGGAGCAGCTGCGAGCCGTCCGCGCGACGCTCGTGCTCGACCGACGGGGCCGCGAAGAACTCCGGCGCGCTAGCCATCGGGGCCCTCGCCCTCCGCACCTTCGCGGTCGCGGCCCTCGCCTTCGGCGCAGGACTCGCGGTCTCGCACCTGCCCCAGCCGGCGCGCGCCGCCGCCGCGCCGCTCCAACCCGACGGCGCGAGGGTCCAAGTGCAGATCGGGACCGTGCCCAAGCACTACCACGCCGACGCCAACGAGATCCAGGTCGTCATGTCCGGATCCGGGACGGAGTGGCTCGGCGACAAGCAGGTTGCGCTCAAGCCCGGGACGATGCTGATCATCCCCGCCGGAACGCCGCACGGCGGCACGACCGACAGCAATCTGAAGATCGTCGCAATCAAGACGCCGCCGCAAGCGTCGACGGATTTCCACCCGACTCCGTGAGGGTAGCGGCGGCGACCGCTACGACGCGGCCGCCGTCCGTTCTTTCTCGCGAAAATAGTCGTACGTCTTGCGCATCCCGTCGAGCAGGGAGACTTCGGCTTCCCAGCCGAGTTCGCGCTGCACCTTGGCGGGATTGAAGTACACCTCGCGCGCGTCGCCGGGACGACGCGGCGCGTGGGTGACCGGTGCTTCGAAGCCGGTCACTTCGACGATGGCGCGATAGAGCTCGTTGACGGACGTCTTCCTGCCGGTCCCGATCACGTAGATCTCGCCGGAACCCTTGGTCAGCGCCGCGACGTTCGCGCGCACGACGTCGCCGACGTAGACGTAGTCGCGCGTCTGCTCGCCGTCCCAGTCGATGCGCACGCCCTGGCGCTGCAGAAACTTTCCGAGGAAGATCGCGATGACGCCGGCCTCGCCGTTCGGGTCTTGGCGCGGTCCGTAAACGTTGCCGTAGCGCAGCGCCGTGTAGTCGAGGCCGTGCTCTGACTTGAAGAACCGCAGATAGTGCTCGGTGACCATCTTGGTGATCCCGTACGGCGAGACCGGATGCTGCGGTGCGCTCTCGTCGACCGGCATCTGCTCGACGTCACCGTAGGTCGCGGCGCTCGACGCGAACAGCACCTTGCGCGAGCCCGCTTTGACCGCCGCTTCGAGCACGTTCAGCATTCCGATGACGTTGACGCTCGCGTCCAACTTCGGATCACGTGCGCCGATCGCGACCGAATGCTGCGCGGCGTGATGGCAGACGATCTCGGGCTTGAAATCGGTGAAGATGCGCCCAATCCCGGCGTCGTCGCGAATGTCCATGTGGACGAACGAGACGCCCTCGGGGATGTTCTCGCGGCGCCCGCCGCCGTGCTGCCAGAGGCTGTCGATGACGACGACCTCGTGGCGCTCGGCGATGAACGCGTCGACAATGTGCGACCCGATGAACCCGGCTCCGCCGGTGACGACGATACGCATGCGAGCAGCCAGGGTTCGGCCTCGTCGAGCGCTCTCCCCTAGCCCGTTCTCCTGCGTGCGTGAAGGACGGGTGTGGCCCGCGCACCGCTGTTGCTTCCCTCGCTCGCGTTCGTGGCGGCGGTCGCCATGGACGCGCGTGGTCTGACCGCGCTCGGCTGCGTCGCTGCAACCGGTGCGCTCGCGTACGGGCGCGCGCGCGTCCCTGCGGCGTTCGCGCTCACCGGGCTGCTCCTCGCTGCGCGCTTCGGGCATCCGCCGATGCTGACGGAGGAGACGCGCACCGCGCGGTTCGCCGGGACCGTGGTCGGCGACGTGCGCGCCGGCGAAGGCAGCGCATCGTTCCCGTTCGCGCTCGCGACCGGGACCGTCGTGCGCGCGCACGTGCGCGATGACGGCGTCGTTCCCGGCGAACGGCTCGTTGTACGCGGACGGCTCGTTCCGTTCGACGAAGCGCGCAAT
>CALEOJ010000074.1 GCA_937910425.1 uncultured candidate division WPS-2 bacterium | reverse complement strand
GCGATCGCCGCGGCCAGGCGCTCGCGTTCCGCCTGCGCGGCGGCGACCGTCGCGCGCAGCTGCTCGGCGTCCGCGGTCGCGCGGCGGATCTCCTCGGATAGCCGCCCGCGTTCGGCTCGCCCCATCGCTTCCTTGTTCGCGAGCTGGCGCCGCAGATCGTCGGCGAGCTGGACCGCGTTGTGGACCTCGCTCTCGACGTCGGCATGCGCTGCAGCCGATCCCGCGCCGGACGCACCCGCCGCCTGCGCGAGCTGAGCCTGCAGCGTCCGCACGTTTTGCTCGAGCGTCATGACGTCGGCGCGAAGCCGCAGCACGAGATGGTCGTCGTCGAGCGGATACCCGCGAACGACGAACTGCAGCGTATCCGCTTCGGAGTACGCCAACACTTCATCGACGACCGCCGCATCGAAGTCCTCACGGCGCACGAGCGGCACGAGATCCGATTGTTCGAACACGGGAGCCGTGGTCCGCAGGGTGCCGCCGATCACGTAGCCGCTGTCCTCGAAGAGCCGCTCGATCGAGTCGAGCGTGAAGAACCGCATGTGGTCCTGGTCCAGAATGCCGAGGCGCTGGTACTCGAAACGCCCGCGGAGCAGCGCGAGACGGACCGCACCGTGCGCGACGTTCGGAATCGACGCGACGACGAAGCCGCCCGGCGCCAGGACGGCACGCGCCGCGGCGAGCACGTGTCCCGGCTCGGCCAGATGCTGCAGGACGTCGGCGAAGACGACGACGTCGAACCGGCGCTCGCCGACGACCTCGGTGAAAGGGGTCGCGTTCAAGTCGATCAACGCCGTCGCAACGCAGTACCGGTCCGCCGCGCGCAGCGCCGCAGGGTCGGCGTCGATACCCATGACTTCGCTACCCCGCCGCAGCAGGACGGCGGCGAGATTTCCCGGACCGCAACCGGCATCCAGCACGGTTTTCCCGGTCCCGACCATCTCCGCGATGAGCGCGTACGAGACGTTCGAATCCTGCGCGACGAGCGCTTCGGCGTCGATGGCGTCGTGGGTCTTGCGCATCGGTCTGTCAGCGCAACGCGTATTGGCGGCGGTAGTAGTCGCGGAATTCACCCGACTTTAGCGGACGCCACCAATCCGCGCGCTCGCGGTACCACCCAACCGTTTCCGATAAGCCCTGCGCGAACTCCACGCGCGGAAACCAGCCGAGCGCTCGGGCCTTCGAAATGTCGAGCGCGTAGCGCCGATCGTGTCCGGGACGGTCGACCACATAGCGCACGGAGTCATCGTAGGAACGCCCGGTCAAGCGAATCAGCTCTTTCGTTATTTCGAGATTCGTGCGGCTGTTGCCGCCGCCGAGATTGTACACCTCGCCCAGCGTACCGTGCTCGAGTACGTGGGCGATCCCGCGCGCATGGTCGTCGACGTGGAGCCAGTCGCGGACCTGGAGCCCGTCGCCGTAGACCGGCACCTCCTCGCCGTCCAACAGGTTGGTCACGAACAGCGGGATCAGCTTTTCTGGATATTGATACGGCCCGTAGGTGTTCGAGCCGCGCGTGACGAGGGCCGGGGTCCCGAAGGTCGTGTGATAGGCCAGCACCTGCAGGTCGCCGCCGGCCTTCGAGGCGGCGTAGGGGCTCCGCGGGCGAATCGGGTCGGCCTCGGTCGACGCGCCGTGGTCGACGTCGCCGTACACCTCGTCCGTCGAAACCTGCAGGTAGCGGTCGACGCCGTGCCGTCGCGCCGCCTCGAGCAGCACGTGGGTCCCCATCACGTCGGTTCGGATGAACGCTTCGGGGTCGAGGATCGAGCGGTCGACGTGGGTTTCAGCGGCGAAGTTGACGATCGCGTCGACCCCCTCACCTATCGCCTCGTCGATCCGCGCCGCGTCGGCGATGTCGCCCTTGACGAAGCTGTATCGGGAGTCGTGGGCGACCTCGGCGCAGTTGGCGGGGTTTCCCGCGTAGGTCATCGCATCGAGGACGGTCACCGCGACGTCCGAGCGCTCCCGCAGCGCGAGGCGAACGAAGGCCGATCCGATGAAACCGAGCCCGCCCGTGACCAGCCAACGCCGATGTACCATGCCGGGCCGCGGTGTTCGTGTAGCCCGCCGGACTCTCCCGTACGGAGCGGAAACTTCCGCCGCTGCACGCGGTACTAGCGTGTAGGATGGCTGTGCAGTCGGTCCCCGACGTCACGGACGAGCGCCTCGTCCAAGCGGTCCTCGACGGCGACCGCGACACGTTCGGCCACGTGGTCGAGCGGTACAAGCGCGGCATCGCTTCGTTCATCGGCGCCTCGGTCCGCCAGCCGTCGGACGTCGCCGACCTCACCCAGGAGACGTTCTTGCGTGCCTTTGCGCACCTCGGAACGTTCAACCCCGACCTGGGGCGCTTCTCGACCTGGCTCTACCACATCGCCCGTAACGTTGTCCGGACGTTCCTCGGGCGGTCGCTGCGCCGCCCGCCGCTTGCCGAGCTGGGCGAGGAGCAGACGCTCGAGAACACGGTGCCGGATCATTCGCGCGAAGCGGACCCGGCGGGCGGCGTCCTGCGCGCGGAAGCCGAGGCCGAAGTCCGTGCCGCTCTGGCGCAGCTGCCCGAGCGGACGCGTACGATCCTCGCCCTCCGTTTCTACGACAACATGGACTACCAGACGATCGCCTCGACGATGGGGCTCTCGCTGGGCAACGTGAAGACGCTGATCCATCGGGGCAAGCTGGCGCTGGCGCACAAACTGCGCGAGCGAGAGGCTGCCGCCGAGGGAAACTCTCCAACCCGGACGTTCCGGGTAGTCGAGGGTTTCGGTGAGCTGCAGCTCGTCTGAAGCGCTTTTCGAGGCGTACCTCGACGGCACGCTGCTGCCCGCGCGGCGCGCGCGAGTGCTCGCTCATCTGAGCCGTTGCGGGCGCTGCAAGGGCGTCCTCGAGGAGCTGCGCGTCGTGGACGCGCTGATTGCTTCGCCGCGCGAGATCGAGCTGCCGCAGAACTTCACCTTCGCGACGATGGCCGAGGTGCGTTCGCTGCCGCGCCCGCACGTCTCGACGGCGCCCGTGTACGCCTACCTCGTCTCGTATCTCGTCGCGTCCTGGCTCTTGATCGGCGCCGGCTTCCTGCTCGCATCGACCACGATACGCGCGATCGGTGAGACCGCGCTCGGCGTGAGCGCGCTGCTCGTGCGAACCTTCGGCGTCGTCGGCCATGCCGGCGCGCACGCGCTCGGCGACTTCGGATCGCTCGGAGCGTTCCTCGGTGCCGCGATCGTGCTCGATGTCGCGGCGGCGCTCGCGCTCGTCGTCGGCTTCACCATCGTGCGGCCACGGCTAGCGGAGCGCCTGCGCTCGTGAACGTTCGGCTGATCGCACTCTTGACGACGCTGATGGCGCTTCTGGGACTGGCTCACGGGGCGGCCGCCGAGGCGCGCGGTCGCGACGCCGGCGAGACGAAAGTGTTCACCGACATCTACGTCGCGCCCGGCGAGACCGTCGCCGGTGACGTGAACGTCGTCTTCGGAGACGTGACCATCGCCGGCGTCGTGACCGGCGACTGCAACACCGTCTTCGGCCAGTGCATCGTGCTCGACGGCGGCCGCGTCGGCGGCACGATCAACACCTTCAACAACGACGGCCTTCGGGCACTGCTGCCGTGGGCGGTGAGCCGCGATCGCGGTTTCGGCGCGCTCGCCGCGCAGGACCACCGCCTCTTCTCGAAGCTGTGGCCGAGCGCGGTCGTGCTGCTGATCTTCCTGCTGTTCCCGCTGCGGATGCGCGTCGCGCTCTCGCGGGTCGAGCGGCATCCGGCGCTCTCGGCCGCCACGGGTGCGGTCGCGGCGCTCGCCATCGTCCCGATCGCAGTCGTGCTCTTCGTGAGCATCATCGGCATCCCGCTGATCGCGCTGGAGATTGCCGCGATCATCGCCGGCGTGTGGATCGGCACCGGCGCGATCGCGCTGCTCGTCGGACGGCGGGTGTGCGAGCTGGTGATGCCGGCGACGACCCCGTCGCCGCTGGTCGCGCTGATCCTCGGGCTGGTCGTCGTCTCGGCGGCTGAAATCGTGCCGGTGGTCGGCTGGGCGGTCTCCGCACTGGTCTGGCTGGTCGGCCTCGGCTGCGCGATCCTCGCCTTCGTACGGTCGACGCAGCTCGACGGCGCCGTGCAGCGCGTGCCGATCGCCGGCCCGCCCATGGTCGGGCGCTACTAAAACCGGGGAGTTCGCGCGCGCCGTTCGGCAGGAGCGACCGTAGGTCGAAAAAATAGGACGGCTGCACTCTTCGTCTCCCAAAGGGGTACCTCGTGGGCCTGGTCGTGACCGGCATCTCCCAAAATGGCGACATCGCGTCGCTCGAAGCGGCGCTCAAGGCGGCGGGGCTCCCCCTCGACCCGATCCAACTGATCGGGCCCGACGACTCGACGCAAGGCGCGGCATCCTCGATGGGGCTCGCGGACCCCGGCCTGATGACCGGCGGCGGCCAAGGGACCGGCGTTCCGGGTGTCACCAGCGGCGTGCCGAGCGCGGGGGGATACGGGACGCGCTACTTTCGCAACGAGGCGTTGGGCGATCGGCTCGGCGATCTCGAGATCCCCGACGACGAGGTCGACAACTACATCGACGCCCTGCAAGCGGGACGCAGCGTCGTCGCGTATTTCGCCAAGTCCGAGACCGTCGCCCAAGTCGAGACGATCTTCCGCGACGGCGGGCTCGCGAAGGTCAAGAGGTTCTGAGGACGTCGGTTCGTCCGGCGTGGACCTCAGCGAGCGAGGATGACCGTGAAGTTGTCCTCGATCACGCCTTCGCGTAGCAGCCGCCGCTCTTCCTCGAAGAGGCGGTCCAGGGCCGCCGCGTCCTCGGGCCGTCGCTCGGGCTCGAAGTTGTGCGCGATATCGGCGAGCAGCCAATGGAGGATCGTCCCGCCGTACGGACGGCGCTCGATGATGTCGAAGTAGGTCTCGAGCAGCGGGACGATCGCGCTCGACCGGATCGCTTCCGACGGATCTCCGATCACCATCTCGGAATACTGCGGACGGGTGAACGTTCGTATCACCTCGCCCGTGACGCCATGGCGCCGATAGCGCTCGTCGAGCGACTCGAGGATGCGCTGTCCCTCGCGGACCGCCGCGTCGGTCCACTGAAACCGATCGGGACCGACGTACTCGTTGATGACGAACGCGCCGTGCACGCGCTTCCAGCGCCGCACGCGGCCGAGCAGCCGCTCCAGTTCGACCATGTGGTGCAAGGCCATCGTCACGATGACGGCGTCGAAGGCATCGCTCGCAAAGTCGAGCTCCGTCGCGTCCGCGCAGAGGTACTCGAGTCGATCTCCGAACCCGTAGGTCTTCGCGCGTTCTTGCGAGACGTCGATCGCCTCCCGGCTCACGTCGATCCCGAGCGCGTGGTTCGCCACCCCTAAGCGCACCGCGTCGAACGCGACACCATTCGCGCCGCAACCGAGCTCGAGCAACCGATCGGCCGGGCGCAGCCAGCGCTCGCACGCGAACGTGAACCAGTCGACGGTCTCGGAACCCGTGATGGCGGGGTCGATGTAGTGCTGGCGCACGTACGGGATCTCGAGCCAATCGCGAATACACGGGGCCTCACTGCGATAGCGGCCGTCCCAATACGTCGCTGCATCCGACGCGACCACCCCTCGCACGTCCACCTCAGGTCTGCAATGCGACCGGCGTCTCGAAGAATCGGCGCATCTGCACCAGCTGCTCGCGGAACGACGGCGTGCCGTACTTCGCGGCGATCGGCCGGACCGAGCGCAGACTGCGATCGCAGGCTTCGCCGGCGAGGGTCGGTACCACGCCCAAATCCAGCTCGTACACTTCGCTGAAGAGGCGCAGCATCTCGTCCTTCGTGAGTATCTCCGGCGAGTGGACGTGGAAGCGCCCGACATCGTAGGCGCCGTCGTCGAGCACCGCACCGATCAAACGTGCCAATTCGAGCGTCGTCACGCCGTTCCAGCGATGGTTTGTGAAGCCGTTCACGGTCTTCCCGCGCTGGGACATCGCCCAGGCGAGAAGCGACCGGCCCGGCAGCTCCTCTTCGCCGACGATCGACGTCCGCAGCACCATGACGGGCGCGCTGTCGCCGCCGGCTTTCGAGAGGCCATACACGTCCTGCGCGTCGACGGGGGCGTTTTCGTCGTACCCGCCGTCGTCACCGCTGTACACGCAGTCGGTCGTCACGTGAAAGATCCGCGCATGCGGCGCGGCGAGAGCGAGATTGTGCGGAAAGACGGCGTTGACGCGCAACACGTCCTCGATCGGCATCGCGGCGATCCTCGGCTTGATGACGCCGGCGCAGTTCACGACTACCGGCGCATCCGCGGTAGCTCGCTGCAGCGCCGCGAAGTCGTTTCCAACGATGTCATAGGTGGCTCGCGTCGCCGGAACGACGCGGTCTCCGCGACGTTCGAAGAAGCGGGTTACGGCGCGGCCGAGCATGCCGTTTGCACCGAAGACGAGGACGCTGTCGTTCATTGGAGCCTCATGAAGTGCGCCGCGGTCGCGTCGCCGCGGCGGCCAGCGCGTACTTGAGATAGGCCCAGAGCACGCGCGGAGAATAAGAGAACTTGGATTCGCCGTCGTTTCTCGACGTCAGCACGTACGGCAGCTCGGTAGCTCGGGCGCCGCGGCGCTTGAGTTCCAGCAGCTCTTCGAGGATGCTCGGGAAGCCGCGTTCGTGCAGTTCCGCTCCACGCAGCGTGGCCAGGCGCACGGCGCGAAAACCATTGGTGCAGTCGCGGATCCCCATCCCGAACAGCAGGCTGGCGATCCGGTTCCCGACGATCGTGTACCACTGGCGCCACGCGGGGACGCCGAGCATTCCGCCGCCGCGCACGTAGCGCGAGGCTTTCACGACGTCGTAGCGGCCGCTGGAGAGAACGTCCCAGAACGACGGGATCAACGCCGGATCGTTCGTCAGGTCGCTGTCCATGAAAAGCGCGAAGGTGAAGCCGTCCCGATCCGCGCGGTCGCCACCCGCGCGCAAGGCCCCGCCGTACCCGGCATTGCGTTCGAGGTCCACGAACGTGAACGGCACACCCTCCGCAACCAGGCGCTGAAGGATGGGGCGCGTGGCGTCGCGGCTGCCGTCGTTCACCACGAACAGGCGCGCCGAGGGCAACTGATCGGCGAGGACCTCGGTCACGCGGCGGACGCACCGCTCGGCGCCGCGCTCCTCGTCGTACATCGGGATCACGACGGCAAGGCGCGCCTGCGTGTCAGCGTTCGACGACATCCCAGAGGTCCCAAAGACGCGCATCGAAGCGGATGTCGTCGCCGCTGCTCTCCTCGAGCGTCGACGTGGAGAAAAACATCAGCCGGGCATCGTCGGTCAGGGACATGAAGCCGTTCGCATAGCCCGCAGGGATGTAGAGCACCGACGGTTTGGCGGCACTCAAAACCCAGCGGCCGGGCACCAGCGACGGCGACGGCGCGTTCCAGTCGTCGATGCGAACCGCCGCAACCAGGGCGGCACCCGCCGTGACGGTGACATACTTCGCCTCGCGCCGATGACCGTGCCAGGCGCGCACGAAGCCGCTGCGGTGGTTGCGCACGGTGTAGAACCGCCTCACGCCCGCGAAATCGAACTCGTTGACGAAGCCGACCTCGCCGCGGTCGTCGACGCCGAGGCCGCCGACGAGCACCTTGGGTTCCGAGGACATCAGCGCGCGAGCGGCGCGTAGATGCGCGAAAGCTCGTCCGGATCGTGGAAACGCTCGAGGGCGCGGCGCGTCATGGCGACGTTGCTGTACGCCTCTTCGCGGTAGTGCGCGTAGGCGCCGTGGCGGTGATTTTCGATGAGCTCACGAATACCGTCTTCGAGCAGCGTCTTCGCGCGAAAATCAAGGGTCCGCTGGATCTTGGCGAACGAGACCGCGTAGTTACGCTTGTCGAGCGGATCGTCGGTGATCGAAATCTCGACCGGCCGAACCTCACCCGCGACGCGCTGCACTGCCTTCGCAAGCTCGAGGATCGTCGTGTTGAGCCGCTCGTCGCCTACATTGAAGATTTGACTCTGGACCAGGAGCGGATCGGCGTCAACGGTTTCGACAATTGCACGACCGAGGTCGCTGACGTGGATAAATGGCCGCCACTGCTCTGGTCCGATCACGGTTATCAGGCCATCTTCGATTGCCTGCGCGACGAAGAGATTGCCGACGAGATCGAAGCGAGGCCGGCGCGAGTGACCGAACACGGTCGCGAAGCGAAGAATCGTTATAAAGAAGTCATCGGGCACGTTCGTCAGAAGCTCGCGCTCGCTGTCGATCTTCGTCTGCGCGTAGAGCGACACGGGATTCAGGGCGCTCAGCTCGTCGACCGGCTGATCGCTCGTGCCGTACACCGAGCAGCTCGACGAAAAGATGAACCTCCGCACACCCATCGACTGCGCGATCGCACGGACCATGCGCGTTACGACGATGTTTGTGTGACGAGTGAAGTCCGCATCGACGGCACAGGCAGGATCACCGACCAGACCAGCGAGGTGGACGACCGCCGACGCCCCTCGCATCGCCTCGGTGAGTCGTGAGATGTCGGCCGCGTCTCCTTCGATGAACGAAAACCGCGGATTCGTCATGAAGTCATCGAGCGAAGAACGCCCGTACATCAAGCGATCCAAGACGCGAACCGTGTGACCGCTAGCGAGCAGCCGCTCGACGGCGTGGCTCCCGATATAGCCGGCACCGCCGATCACCAGCACCGGGCCGCGGTCGTTGGCTGCCACAGCCAGCGACGAGCGTCGGGCGGCCTGCGCGATCCCGAGCAGCAGCCGCGCGACCGTAATCGGCCCAGACGCGATCGCCAGCCAGAGGAACGCGAACGGAACGTCGCCGGATATCAGTGCAGCGCCCGCCGCCGCAATGGTCACCGCTACGGCGAGGACGGCCGCCTTGCGGGCACCCGCGGCGAAGCGCAGCCGGCCGTAGATGCCGAGCGCGAGGCTAGTCGCGCTGACCAACGGCACGAGCGCAATGGTCGCAGCGAGGAGCCTCATGTCGGGCCCGATGTGGCGGATGAATGCGGCATCGAGGGCCAAGGCGATCAGCCCGGCGCAGAACGTGACGGTCGCGTCGTACAGCACGCGGGCCTCGTTCGGGCCAAGCGCACGGGCCGAGATCCCGCGGCGGAGGCGCGACTCAACGTACGAGCGTAGCCACTTCATCCCGCCCTGGGGATACGCCGAGAGGACGAGTGCCTCCCCCGGAGCCGGAGGTGTCAACGCGCAGCGACCCCAATCTTCGGCGATATGGCCTCGAGCTCGACGTGCATTGTATGCGCGGCACCGCAGCATGCGCTCTTCCGGCAAGGCGCGTTCACGTACGCGCGCTGCCGTCGATGCGGACTCGTCTCGTCCGTGCCGATCCCGTCCGAAGCGCAGATCATGGCGCACTACGCCGGGAAGTTCTCGGTCGGAAACTACGAAGTAAGCCGCCGCTTTCTGCCGCAATTGCGTCGCGTCCATGCGCAGTATGTCGAGATCCTTGCCGGCTTGGTCGACTTCCAGAGCAGTCCTCGTGTCCTCGACGTGGGATGCTTCACCGGGGACCTTCTGGTGATGCTTCGCGACCGCGGTGCGGACGTATACGGATTGGAACTTCAGCCCGAAGCGGTCGAGATCGCGGCGAAAGCGCTTCCGGGGCGGGTGTTCCGCGCCGACGTACACGGTACGAGGTTCCCTCAGGGTCCATTCGACGTGGTGACGGCTACGGGACTGATCGAGCACGTCGTCGACCCGATCACGCTGCTTCGTCGGATGAACGAGCTGCTCAAGCCCGACGGAATCCTGTTGCTCGAGACACCCGACAGCGGGAGTGCACTGGCGCGACTGATGGGCCGCTTCTGGCCGCCGTACGCGGCGGTGGAGCACATCCACCTGTTTTCACGCCGGAGCCTGCGCCGTGCGCTTGGCGATGCATTTCGGAACGTTCGAACCCGACCGCACTGGAAACCGTTGCCCGTCGAGTATGTGTACGAGAACATGAAGAACTTCGGGCCGGAACTGCGGCGCGTCCTCTCGCCGGTATACAGCATTCTTCCACGACCGGTGCGTCAGTCGGCACTACCGTTCTATGTAGGCGAGATGATCGTCACTGCAAAGAAAGTCGCATAGGCAGCGTGGCCGGTCGGGCACTATGAAAAAGCTGGCATTCGTCCTCGGCATCCGCCCCGACGTGATTCGAGCAGCTCTCATCATAGAAAAGCTGAGGCGCTACGACGACATGGAGTTCGTCTTCATCTGGTCCGGACAGCACTACTCGGACAACTTGAAGGACGTCTTCTTCCGCGAGCTCGACGTAGCGCCGGCACAGATCGATCTCGGCGCGCGCGGCGACACGGATGCGGAAGTCGTGGCATCCGTAATAGCTCGGCTCGGACCCGTGCTCGGCGAGCTGCGGCCCGAGGCGACCGTCTTTCTGGGGGACACGAACACCACGACGGGCGCTATCGCGTCGGCGCAGCTCAACATCCCGATCGTCCACATCGAAGGTTGTATGCGGTCCTACGATTGGCGCATGCCCGAAGAAAAATACCGGGTCACGATCGATCACCTGTCCGACGTGATCTACGCGTACTATCCCGAATACAAGGAGCAGGGGATTCGCGAAGGTCTCAATCCGGACAGCATCGTGGTCGTCACGAATCCGATCGTGGACATCTTACAGCGGTTCTATTTCGAGCGGCGGGAGAAGTTCACGCGCTTGGCCGGCGACGCGTTCTTCGCCGCGCGCGGCATCGAGCGAGGCCGGTACTACTTGATGACGTGCCATCGCCGGGAGAACCTCGAGCGAGACTCGCTCGACGCGATCATGCGTCTGGTCGCGAGCGCTCCGTATCCGGTCTTCTTCCCCGCCAGCTATCGCGTGCAGAAGCTCCTCGTCGAGCGCGGGCAGCAGCTTCCGGTGAACGTGCGCGCGGTCGACCCGATCGGGTACGACGAGTTTCTGGCGCTGATGGCGAACGCGCGCGGCGTGATGACCGATTCGGGAACCGTCGTCGAAGAGACGTGCGTGCTGCAGATACCCTCGCTGCAGATGCGCCATTCCACGGAGCGCCCGCAGGTGTACGACGTCGGGTCGAGCGTCAAGTTCGATCCTTCCGAGGCGGACCGCTATCCCGCGGAGGTCGTCTTCGGAAAGCTGGAAGCGCTCCATGGAACGTCCTGGGATGCGTCCGTGCTCGGCGACGGGCGCGCGTCGGAGCGAATCGCGGACGACCTTCATCGCCGGACTGCCGACGGTGGTTTCGCCCGGCACCGGCCGGAGCTCTATCACGTGCCTGTCGCGCGATCGTATCGTGACGACGGGCTCCCGAACCCTGCGCGGCCCGCGGTGACGCCGTGAACGCGACGGAGCCGCAGCCTCACCGGCGGCGTATCGGTCTGCAAGACGTCGGCCGCTGGTTCGACTTCGAGGCGCCGGTGCTGCTGCTCGCGGCGGTCGGGCTCGCCGGCCTGACGATCGGTTGGATGTGCGCGATCGTTCTCGGGCACGTGCTCCACGTGCCGCCCGCGCCCGTGCCGGACGGCGTGCTGGGCATCACCGTGCTCATGCACTACTCGAAGCGGCAGGAGCTGTGGCTGTACCTGCTCTCGCTCGCGGCCTGCACGGGCAGCGTCATCGCGGTGTTCCTCGAGTGGCGCTGGTTCGCGGCGAAGCTCGGGGCGCACGGCCTGACGGTCGGTTCGGCGCGCTGGATCGCGGCGCTCACCCTGCTCGCCGCGACGGTATTGATGCTCGCGCTCGTCCCGCGGGGCGCGATTTTTCTGCAGATATTTACTTTGCCGGCCGCGGTCGCGATCGTAGCCGCGGCGCAGGGCGCGATCCTCTTCGCGGTTCGCCGTACCGGAGCAACGGCTGCCTCACCCGTGACGGAGAACGACGCGGTGCTGGGCGCAGCCGTTGTGATGGCAGTACCGGAGACCGTAAGCGCGGCGGCCTTCGGAATCGCATTCGTGCTGCTTTCCGGGCTGGTGCTCGGGTCGTACCTGCCCTTCGTTGTCACGTCGTTCGACCAGGCCAACGCGCTGGCGGGCTTCTGGTGGGTCTGGATCTTCGCGGCCGCCCTCGCATACGTTGTGTTGCGGCGGCAGGTGATCGCGCGCCGCGAGCTGCGAGGGCCGGACGCATCGGGCGTGGCGCTGTACGCCTTCCTACCGCTGACGGCACTGGTCGTGATGCCTCTGCTGTGGCGGTCCGAGCCGTACCGGCTGGCCCTCTTCGCCGCGGTGATCGTCGCCTGCATCGTCCTCGCGCTCATGGCGGTGCGCCGCAGGGGCGGACTTCGTCCGCCGGGAGCCTGGGTGGCGCCGTCGGCGTGCGCGCTCATCGTCGCGGCGCTGTTTGCCGCGAGCGTCTTGCTGCAGAACCCGACTCTGCTCCCCGGCGCGTACATCAACCCGTTCGACGGCGAAAACTTCTATAGCTGGATGAGCGATGGGACGCTGGGCCGAGCCCCGTTCCGCGACTTCATTTTTCCGTACGGGCCGCTCATGTATTACGGTGAGCTGGCATTCGTGAACGCCTTCGGGCTCGACCGATACCATACCGCGTTTCAAGCATCGTTGCTCCTTCTCGCCATGCTGTGCTCCAGCTATGTGATGTGGTTCGTCCTCCGCGGCCGCTTCACCGTTCTTGTCGCCGCGCCGGCCGCGCTCGTCATGTACGGCGGCGCGGTCCAGCTCCGGCTCTGGCTCGGGTGCGTCGCGATCGTATCCGTGCTCTGGGCTCTGGAACGCCGCTCGCGCGTCGCGCTCGTGCTCGCCGGCGCGGTCGCGATGATCCCGCCGCTGTACAGTCCGGAGGTCGGGATCGCCGCCTTGATTACCGCGTCTGCGTGCGTCTTCTGGTGGTCCTTCGGACGGCGAGACGACAGCCGCGGTCTGGACGGCTTGGCCTTCTACGCGCGCTGGCTCGGGCTGGGAGCTGCGCTGGTCGTCATACCAGCGATCGTGATCGGTCTCGCCACGAACATCATCGTACCGTACGTCGTCGAGACCGCACAGTTCCTCGGCATCACGGACGCATGCTGCGCCTCGCCGTATCCGCCGCTCTTCGTCGGTTCGCACTTGGCGGTTCCGGCCGGATCCGGGCTCGGGTGGCTCCTGAAGAACGAGACGTTCCGCATCTTCTACGCGCCTCCGATCGTGCTCACGGTCAGCATCGCGTATCTGGCGATCCGCGCGCTGGCGCGCCGCCGGATCGAAGCGGACGACGTCGTGCTCGCTGCGATTACCCTGCTTGGCGTGATCATGTTCCGGACCGCGCTGGGGCGCTCTGAGATCGGGCACGCACAGTTCGCCATGCTTCCCACGATGATCGTGGCGTTGTACCTCGCCGAACGGGCGCTCTTCGCGGCGGCCGCTTCGGTGCGGCGCTGGATCGCCGCGTTCCGCGGCGGCGGCGCGACGGCATCGATTGCTTGGGCGCTTCAGGCGACCGCGCTTTGCGCGTTCGCGTTTCTGCTGCTTGGAACGATCTTCCGCGTGCAGCAACCGGTGGCCCTGTGGATCCCCGGCACGCTGCGCAACGCGCGCCATTACTACGTGGTCGGGTTCTCGGCACCGAAAGAGCTTCCGGTGCGGGACGGCTGGACGCCGATTCGCAGTGCCGATGGCGAGCTCTTCTTCTTCAAGGACCCGCATGAGAGCGACATGCCGCCGACGCTCGCGTTTCTGAAGGCGAACATGGGCCCGGGAGACGCGCTGTGCGGCATACCGTTTCTGTCGCGGTATCAGTTCATGGTGCACCGGCCGTCGGCAGTTCCGCTCGGCTGCGACACCTGGGGGCTCGGGGAAGCGCCGCAATGGCGGCGTCGGCTGATCGAGGAGTTCGAGGCGGCCACGCCGCGTTATCTCGTCTACAACGAGGCTGATTGGCCGAATCCCGACGGGATACCGTGGTTGGATCGTATGCCGGACGTGGCCGCATACTACCTCGACCACTACCGGATCGTGAAGCGCTTCGGGGACACGCTGATCTTTGAGCGCGGCGCCCCCGGGCCGGTGCCGTCCAGGATCGAAGCCGGCAATTTGGACGTGATGCCGCTGCTTCGGACCGGTTGGTTTTATCCGGAGACCAATCCGCTTGGCACGTTCCGCTGGACGGCGCCGAGCGCTACGGCGCTCCTGCGCCAGCTGCCCGGCGATAACACGTTCACCTTCGACGTGCAGGTCGTCGCTCCCCAAATCGTGGGCGCCGCGCCGCAAACGTTGACCGTCACGATCGACGGAAAGGTGATCGCGTCCACGAGGATGGACCCGGTCGCACAGCCCGTGCGGAGTTTTCGCATCCCGGTCGCGCCCGTTCGCGCACCGATGAGCGTCACCGTCGCGTTCACGACGGACAAGCCGTTCCCGGCCTCCGCCGACCCGCGGTTCCTCGGCATACCGATCGTGCGTTTCGGCTTCGTCCGAGGCTCCAAGCAGCTCGTCCCCGCGGCGGCACCGGCACAACCCGCGGCCGCGGGGCAAGGGCCTGCCACGAGCCCGCCGCAGCCCCAAGCCGCGACTCCGGCCCCGCCGATCGTCCCGCGCGCAAGCGTCCCTCGCGAAAACGTCCCGCCCGGCCTCGACCGGTACGCCGGCGAACTGCAAGGTCTCTTTCCGGCACCTCAGCCCGGCTGCTGCTGGATCTCGGAACGTGACCGGTTCATGCTCGACGTTCCGCACACCGCAAAGACCATGACGATGACGGTCATCGTGCCGGCCAACGTCTACGCAAACGGCGAGGAGGGGATTACGGCGACGTTCCTGGGGGCGTCCCCCCAGGAACGCCATGGCCTGTCGAACGGCGAGCAGTCGGTCGTGTTCGACGTCCCTCCGTCGGCGCGCGGCCACAAGACGGAGCTCGATCTCGTCCTCGACAAGACGTTCGTGCCGGCGGAGAAGCACATCAACGAAGACCTGACGCGCTACGGCATTCTGCTGCGTAGCGTGGAGTTCAAGTGACTATGCGCGCAGCGCCGGCAGATGCGGACCATCCGCTATCGAGGAGATCGATCGCGTGGAAACAACATCAACGGCGGAATCTACATGTGACCGGTTGATACGGCGTCCTGCTTCTCTTGTTTCACGGCGAGAGACCAGCGAATGAGCTCACTGAAGTAGTCGACGTATGATATGGGCGGAGCCGCCGAAAAATTGTGAAGCTCGTGGTCGGCGTCGTACCAGCTGAGCTGGAAGTGCTCGACAACTTTCGGATGAATGGGAACGCTGATGTTCTCCAGCATGTATTCGGCGTCGAAGCTCCGTGATATGGCATCGTCGTCAATCTCGCCGAAGACCGGTTCGAACACAGAGCCGGCTTTCAGGAGCCGCCGATAGAGCTCGGCGGTCATCGCTTTCGAAGGGTGATTCACCGTCCAGAACAGCCGCTTGTCTCGAAAGTTCTGCAAGAAGTAATTGGCAATCTTGACCTGACAACCGCCGTCCCGTGCGAAAAGACGTGCCTTCTCCACCTCGAAAAGGCGCTTCAGGTCGGGCTTGTATGCGTCCCAATCGTCGAGGTAATAGCGCAGGATCTCATCCGGAGTCATCCCTTTGTCGATGCAGCCGAGGATGATCCGGTCGGCGTACGGGAAATGGCCCCACGGAAACACCGGCGGATCGAGCTTGTCGTATGGGTTCATGGCCTGGAACGGCCAGAACAATACCGTATCCAATGACGGGAAGATGATCGTCGGGCAATTCGCCGGCAAGAGGCCGCGCTGGGGGAACCGCGCGCGGTCGTGCTGCTCGAAAACGAGGGAACACGACTCGAGGTCTTCGCGGACCAGTTCGGGCTGTTCTTCGAATGGATGATCGAAGCTTCGCCGGTAGATAACCCGATGGGCGTCAGCCGCGAGCTCGGACTCGAGCAGGCGAGAGAAAAACTCGGCCTGACAGTTCCCGTAAACGATGACGGTCTTTGCGTGCAACCGAGGCTTCCGATCCTAGGCGACGTCGCCCGACGGGGCGGCAGGCGAGCCCGAGTCCAGCTCGTGAATCAACCGCACCAAGGCCCCGACGTCGTCGAGCTGATAGATCCGGTCGAACGGCAACGTGATTTTGAACTCCTCTTCGATGCCCATGATCAACATGGCATGCGACAACGAGTCCCACCCTTCGATGTCCGCACTCGAGGTCGCGTCGTCGATCTTCGAATCGCCGGGAATGCGGAAGGTGCTGATCATCACGGCCCTCACCCGTTCCATGATTTCGCGCTCGGACAAAATGTTCGTAATCCTCCGATTCAAGCGGAGAAGGCGCCTTCGACGAACAGCTCGCGGTTCTTGTTGCGGCTGATCTTTCCGCTGGTCGTCTTGACCAAACGTCCGGCCGCGACCGGAACGACTGCATGGATTCCCAGCCCCAGCCGCTGGGCGACCCGCTTGCGGACCTCGGAACCCACCTGCCCGACGTCGCAGCCGGGTGTCGTCTCGACGAGCACCACGACGACCGTGGCATCGGATCGTTCGTCCTCGACGCCGATGGCCACACTCCGGCCGGGAAGCACGCCGCTCACTCCGTTGACCGCTGCTTCGATCTCGTGCGAGTAGTAGTTCCGGCCGTTGACGATGAGCATGTCGTCGATTCGCCCCGTTACGAACAGCTCTCCGTCGAGCACGAAACCCATGTCGCCGGTCGCGAACCACGATCCTCTCATACGCTCGGCGGTCTTTTCGGGGAGCTTGTAATAGCCGTCGAAGAGGAACGGGCTGCTTATGTGGATCTCGCCGATCCCTCCGTCGGGAACGGCGTTTCCCTCCGCATCGCAGATCTGCAGGCGTACGCCGTCGATCGGCGGACCGCACGACAGGAGCGGAAGTGCGTACGCTCCTCGGGCGGGTTCCACGCTGCCGGCGGAAAAGGCGTCAGGATCGACGCTCAGAACGCGAACCCGGCGGCCCAGCGTCGTTTGCGTGACGCCGAAGACGTTCTCCGCCATGGCGTAGCTGACGTGGAGCTTCTCTTGGGTGATTCCGGCGGTTCGAAACCGTTCTGCGAACCGCTCGAAGGTATGTTCCTTACACGGCTCAGAGCAGTTGATGAAGGCACGAATGGACGAGAGATCCCATTCCGTATCCGCCCGGCTCGCGTTGACGATGTGCGAAAACGCGAAATTCGGGAGCCAGCACAACGTTGCTCGATATCGCTCGATCGCGTCGAGCAGCAGTGACGGACGGATCGTCCATTCGAACGGATCGAGCGCGATGAGGTGCGTTCCCTCGATCACCGACCGCATGAAGCACGCGACGAAACCCATGTCGTGGTACAGCGGAAGCCACGATGCGATGCTGTCGGTCGCGCTGAAGCCGATCGCTCTCGAGTACGCTGCGACCTCGGCGAGAATTGCCCGGTGGGTCAGCATCACGCCCTTCTTGAGGCTCGTCGTTCCGGAACTATGCTGCATACAGGCAATGTCGTCCGGCGAAGCCGACAGTCCGCTCGGTGTAACCGGCGTGTCGTCGCTCGGTTCCAGCAGAATCTCCTCATCGGCAACCGCAGACGGTGTATTGAAGTTCGGAATCGACGCCCGGGCCGCGTCCAGATTGGCCGCATACGTGAGGATCAGCCGGGGCTTGATTCGCTCGATCAGGATCTCGTGATCGGCCCAGTAGAAGTCCGCGCGTTGCTTCGGGGACGGGAACGGCATGAAGGACGGTATTGCCCCGGCAAGCATCGCACCGAGATACGAATAGAAAAGATGCGGCGTGTGCTGAAGGATGATGAGGATCAGGTCCCCACGCTGTATACCGAGCCGTGTGTAGAAACGCGAGTACGCCAGACTGCGTTCGTATAGCTCGGCGAACGTGATCGATTCGGTCTGGCCTCGCGCGAGAAACGTGCAGAACGTGTCGTGCGCTCGGGCCTCTGCATGGGACCGCAAACGTGCGGGTATGGTCTCCACCGCAGTCGCGCTAACCGCTGACGAAGAACTCCACCGTTACTGGGACGAGATAGTAGCCTTTACCGTCGCTCGACACGACGCCCAGTTGCAGCGAATGGCCTCCCGGCGCAAGCGTCCGCATCGGAACACGAGTGACAAGTCCCACGGCGGTCAGGGCTTTGTTCTTGTGGTACGCAGCGACATCGGGCCGTGCGGTACCGTAGGTCCCGGAAAACTCAAGCGCGACTTTGCCGTCGACGAGGACGAAGACACTCCGCGCGGGAGACTCTGTCACAGGGTCCGCGGCCCAGCCGTGGAGCAACGCGGTTCTCGCTTCGAAATCATCGATCCAGCCGAGCCCCTCCGGGGACTCGATCCTGGGTAGCGCCGCAAGCTGCTCGCGATCGAGCTTTGTGTTCGACTCCATCTGAATCGCAAAAGTTCGCGCGATCCGGAGCATCTCCTGGCCCGAACCGGAGAGCCCAGAAATGTCACGTCGTTACGAGAACGCGACCGATCTCAGGAACGCGCTGTATTCCGTCGTGTCGTTGTTCATTCCAAGCTTCGCGGGAACGAACGACTCATCCAGCGTGATGGCGATTTGTACCTTGGTTCCACGAACCGCAACCGGGAGTGGGACGATGACATCTTGGGAGCCGAGATGAAGGGCTTGGTGCTGCGTGGATCCCCCGCCGACCTGGATCGAGGCCCCTTGCCCGACGTTCTTGTAAATACCGGTCGGTACTTCGATTGTCAAAACGATCGAATTTGCGGTTGGCGGGATTTGCAGGTTTAGGCGATTTCGCTTAGCCATCCAGCAACAGGCAGCCTGAGTGCTCGACGGCGAGATTCCTTTTAGGTCCTTCGCGGGAGTCTTCGGGTCTAAGCCCGTCGGATACACCGGACCGGTCTCCGGCTGTGTGCACCCGCTAATCAGCACCGCGGTAAATACGATCGCCAGGGGTCTGCCAAAGCCTCGTCGGTTCATCGCGCGAAAGGGATTACGTCGGCCGGCGCGAGAGGCCTCCAGAGCGCTCGTTTTTCCGCTGTCCCGGCCGGAGACCCTCGCGCGACCGCGCCCGACGCTCTGCCATCGTTGGGGAAACCTCAGGGGCCCACAGCCGGCAACATGGCGTGCAGCTCATCGATCGCCTGGCCGGACGGGTGAAGTAGCAGCACAGCCAGCAACGCAGATGCCACGACGAGGGCCCAAAAGCGGGCACCGGCCAGATTGCTGAACCGATTGAGCGCCCAAAAACCCGCTGCACCCCCTATGGCGGCTAGTATGAGGAGTGAATAGACTACTAGCACGGTTTTGTCGAGCATATCGTTTCCGCCGTGCCTATTCGATCCGGGTGAGCACGATCGCGCTGTCAACGCTTGGCGTAACCGATGGGGGCGTGGCCCAAACAGCCCGCAAGTGTGTTCCGAGGCTCGTTCGCTTCAGGGTCTGCAGCTTTCTGACGTTTGAGACTATATAATCCACGTGATTGCGCCGCAACTGTTCGAACGCGTCCGGTGACTGCAATGTCCAAGCGCGCGCGTCAGGGGATGGCATGAAGAGCTGCGGATTGATCCAGAGCGTGTATGGGAAGAGCTCGGCGTCGTCGTAGACTCTTGCGGCGATTGGAAGGTGCGAGTTCATGAACTCCACCGTTTTCGCCAGCGGCGGCGGCGCAGGTGCCCCTGACGGCACAGGCCAGTTCCTGTACAGATAGTTCCAATCGTAATTCGAGGCGCCCTCGTCTCCCGGGACCACGGCCTTTACCTGCAATGAGACGAGAGGCGGAATATTGAACGCGATCATGAGCGCGAGGATCAGACCGACGGAGGCACGGGCCGCCCTCCATGGCCGCGAGCGTTCGTCGAAAACGAACAGGGGATATGCAGCCAAAAAGGCCAGAAACGGTGCGATCCCCTCCGCATAACGAAACAACAATGTCGGCGTCAGATTGAATACCGCGGCCCATAACGTGCAAAACGCGAGCAGAAAGAGCATGATTGTCCGGCGCCGGCGCGACATGATGAGGGCAACCGCGACGAGCGGAGTCATTACGAGGAAGATCGGGCCAACCACCGTGTTGTTGTCGATCGTCAGCAACCAGGGGAAGGAAAGAAGATAGCCGATGTGCGCAGGCAGGTTGTGCAGATACGATGAGTACCAGCCGGGTGGGACCAGGTAACTGATATCGTACGGGCTCTTGAAGAGTCCAGGAAATAACGGGAAGATGGGATCTCTTGTCCACTGCGCTGACTGAACCAGGCCGGGAAGAGCGAAGGTGGCCGCCCCGACCAAAAAAGCTAGGCCCCCGAAGACACTTGCCTTCACGCTTGCCTTGCGGGCAGTAGCGTCCGGACGGGAGTAAAAGTGGATCACGGCAAGAGCCCCGACCAACACCGAACACACGAGCGCGGTGAAGATCCCGGTCGTCTTCACGCCCGTGGAATATCCCGCGAGTGCTCCGGCAAGCGCAAGCCATCCAAGCGATGTGCGGTCCTCGTTCCAACGCAACAATGCGTACGCGGCTAGCACCGTAATGGCAGCGAGAGGCAGATCGTTCGAAGCAGTGCCGGCAGAGTACAAGACAATCGGCGTGCATGCGAAAATGACGCAGGCAAGCATGGTCATGGCACGCGATTTGATGTAACGTGTTCCAAAGACGACCATTGCCAGTAGTGCGAGGACCAAGTCGATCCACGCTACAAGTTTTGCCGCGATTAGCCCAAACATCGGGATGATGCCCGCATAAAGCACTTCTCGATAGTGCTGCAGGCCGGCGGTCAACGAACGGTTCCTGGCCAAGAGATTATCGATGCGGCCATCAATCGCCCAGCGCCGTGCCTCGGCCAGGTGATACCAACTTGCGTCAAACCGCAACTCGTAGTTCAATCCGGCCAACAGTCCCATAAAGACAAAATACGCCAGCACAGCGCCGAGTAAAACCTCGACCTTCGACTTCTTGAGGGCTGCGACGAACGACGCACGGCTGTAGGCCGGCGCGGGATCAACCGACGAACGACGACGCTCGCGGAGCAGGATCAGGAGTGTCCCCACTAGACAGACCGCCGTCAATGCGAACAGCGGAATCGGCTTCAAGAGCCCAGTTCCGCCCAGCGCGAGGAAAGCAACAGTGTAAAACATTAGCCCGAATGTTACTGCGAAAACAAGTCGCTCCATCAGGCTCGACCACTTCACTCTGGCTAGGGCCGTGAGAAGATAGCCCGGAAAGATTGCGGAAACAGCGAAGGAGCATGTAAGAACGAGCGACTCTACGTTACGGGGCACACCGCTGAATACAAGGAGCTGCTGTTGGAGCTGCGTCGGGACGATCTCTTGGGCTGTAGGGGTAAGACCGTACATCCGCGCAGCGACGAATGCGAACCACGCGAGCGCGCCGAATGCGATTCCGAGGGCTGTCGCGTTCGTGCGGATGGATGATCGCAGTTGTGAAAGGGCAATTCTTCCCCGGCGAGCCGCGCTGACGTCGCTCCGCTTCTCTCCCGTGGGATGCGCTGCCGCGCGAACCTGCCCACCTCGGGATGACTGTACCTGCGCAGGATACTGAGGAGCAACGCGCAGCAGGCGGGGGCCGAGCAAGACATCGTAAAGCAGCGAAGCGAATAGTAGCTGGAAGCCCGACATCAGCGTCAACGCGATCATCATGATCGTGCCCGTGGGCCGTGCTATTCCCGTGCTGACACTCTGGGACCATTGAAACGCGCCCGTCAATCCACCGATGATGGCAAGGACGAAGCCGACGATCAGGCAGAGCGAGCCCGCATTGAAATCGAGGAGAAAATACTGGGTGAGGACGCGACGGGCAAAGGCCCGGAGCAATAAGGGCGGAAACGTCAAGACCACCCGGCGGATTGATAGCGAACTCGGCGCCGAGCCGTAAATGGCCGTCATTTCGATCTCCGCTATCCGTTCGCGACGGAGTCCCAGAGCGCAAAGAACGCTGAGCTCGAAAAAATACGCATCGGCGAATGCGACCCAATTCACCGTGCGTAGGATCCGCGTGTTGAACGCGATGAATCCATTCGTTGGATCGAGCATGCTCCAGTAGCCCGAGGCGAACTTCGCCAGGATTGAGAGGACCGCGTTTCCGAAAAACCGCGCCTTCGGCATCACTTGGAGTACGCTGGCGTCGACAAAGCGATTTCCCTTGACCATTGCCACGTCTGAGTGCGCGGCAATCACGGCCACCATCTCAGGAATACGCGAAGCGTCCATTTGGTCGTCAGCATCGATCTTGACAATCACGTCGGCACCGAGTTCCAGTGCGCGACCAATCCCGGTTTTCGTTGCGGCCCCGACTCCGCCGTTTGTGGGTCGCCGTATCACGACCACGGACGCCACCGTGCCGAACTCCCGCTCTACTACTTCTGCGGAGCCCTCGGGACACGCGTCGTCGACGACGATGACCGTCGAGGCAAATGCGAGTGCTCCGGTAACGACTGTGCCGATCGTATCACGAGCTCTGTACGCTGGAATAACGCAGACAGTCTTCATCGCCCGGCTGATCCTGTTCGTTGAATGCGCCAATGGACTCGCATCGATTGAGCGCGCGACAGATTCGCGCTTGGAATGGGACGGATCGGCTCCTCGCGGGGAGGGAGCTCTAACTGCGCGATTCTGACCCATGGCTCTTCACACGCGTTAACGACGACTGGCGCAACAGCTCCGATCGATCGCTCTACGACTGTCCTGGCAGTCTTGCATGATCTGTACGTCAGCCTGACGCACATCGTCTTCATCAACAGGTTAACCCTTTTTTCGCATGTTTACGACGGCCGCGGCCCGCGCTTCTGTGCTACTTCGAGGGTCGACTACCCTTCGATCGGGCCGTACCGCGAAAGCGAGCAAGCTGAAAATGCCCGAGCGAAGCCGAACGATATCCACCTAAGAACCGACAATACCGTGGGGGCCCAAGAGATTCTACGGCACATCTTTGCCGCCGCAACGTTCGCTTCGATGCTCGCCTCCGGCGTCTCCGGATGTTCAAAAGACGAGACTTTGGCGCCTGGATTCTATCGGCACTCGGATAATCCGACCGTGTTCAAGGTTAGCGCTGAGGGGTCTCCCTGCGTGGTCGTGGACATGGCGCAACTGACCGCGTTGGGCGGCCTTCAATCCCTTCACGTCGTTGAACCCTCCCTGGCCATTGCCCCCGAGGGCAAGGCGCCCGTTGCATGCCGCTGGCCGACTGGCTACTACCGCGTCGGGAACACGGGTGAGATCTATCAGGTCACAGACCCGAAGGCGTGCGTCGCGCGGCACCTAGTCGCGGGGACAAAGCCGTTCGCGATCTCTTCGCGCGCAGACCTGACCGGGATCGCTATCGGAAAAAACTGCCCGCCTTAGCATCCCGCGAGTCTAGAGCAGCCGGTCGCCTTCCGGGACCTCGCGGATGACCGCATCGTCGACGTGGATGATATCGTCCCAAACGTAACCGAGCTTTCCGTAGAGCTCCGGCGTCATCACCCAATGCCGCCGCCCCTCGCGGATGAGGAACACCTTGAGCCCCTCGTCCGTCGGCGACGTCCCGCGGACGACGATCTCCCCGCGCCTGCTCCGTTCGGCGAGTTCGATGAGTTCCTCACCGTGCTGCAGTGAATCATCGCCGGGTACGGTGTGGAGGTATCGCTTCACCGCCTCGCCGGCATGTCCGTCGAAGCGAATGGAGCCGTGATCGATCCAGAGCGCGCGGTCGCACGACTTCTCGATGTACTGCAGATCGTGCGAGACGAGGAGAATCGTCGACTTCGCGTCCCAAAACCGGTCGAGCCGCGCGGACGACTTCCGATGGAAGCGTTCGTCCCCCACCGCAAGCACTTCGTCAAGCAGAAGAATGTCGGGCCGAAACTCCGTCGCGATCGCAAAACCGAGCCGCGCCGACATCCCGGAGGACAGCGTCTTCGTCGGCTGATCGCGGAGCGGCCCCAGCTCGGCGAACTCGAGGATGTCGTCGACGCGCTCGCGGACTTCGCTCTCTGCGTGTCCGAGCAGCACGCCGTAGTACACGATGTTGTCGACCAGCGAAAGGTCCGGATCGAACCCGACGCCGAGCTCGATCAGCGGCGCGACACTTCCGTCGACGGTCACGGTGCCACGGGTCGGTGCAAGCACGCCTGCGATGACCTTCAGGAGCGTCGATTTTCCGCTGCCGTTCGGGCCGATCAGCGCGACTTTCTCACCGTGCGCGACGGTGAGTGACACCGTGTCGAGGACGGTGTGGCGCCGAATCTTGCGCACACGGCCGTTGACGAGCTCCAGCAGCGTGCGTTTGAGGTCGTAGTGCAGCTCCTCCTGAGTGCGGCGCACGAGCGTGACGTCGCGAAGCTCGATCGCCGCAGCCATTACAGAAGGTCCATGAACTCGCGCTCGGTCGCGCGGAAAAACAGGGCACCGAGGACGAGCGCGATGAGACCGACGATGAAGCCGACCCAGATGTAATGGAAATGGATCGGCCCCTGCCCGAAGACGACCTCGCGCAGCGCGCTCATGTCTTGCGCGACGGGGTTGAATTCGAACCAACGGCGCACAGCGGGCGTCGCGACCTCGATCGGATAGAACAGCGGGCTCGTCATCCACAGCATGAAGCCAACGATCTGCCACAGATACGGGAGGTCGCGGTAGAATACGTACAGCGCTGCCAGGGCGAGCCCGAATCCGGTCGACAGCAGCAAGATCGAGCATAGGACGACGGGCACCAGGAGCGCGCGCAGGACGTCGTGCGTCAGTACCAACGACAAGATGAGCACGATCGGGAACGACGTGATCAGCTGCTGGAAGAAGTTCGCCGCGACCGCCGAGAGCGGAAAGACGATCGGCTTAATCGGAATCTTGTTCAGCAGCGCCCCGTTCATGACGACGCTGATGAGCGCTTCGCTGGTTGCGTTGAGAAAGAACGTCGCGACGGCCAGGCCGACGAATGCCGAAACGACGTAGCGGGTGACCGATCCGCCGTAATACTGTTTGAAAGCCGTGCCGAAGATCGCCGTGTACACCGCGGTCAGCAGCACGGGATTAGCCAGCGACCACACGACGCCGAGTGCGCTGCCCCGATAGCGCACCTTCAGCGATCGAAGTGCCGAGATGTGAATGAGCTGCGCGAGGCGCGAGAGGGTGCGCTCGTCGAACAGCGCCCGGGTCAAGAAGGAGAGCGTTCCAGTCGTCATCACGTAGCGTCCGCGGGAGGACACGGACCCGCCATGATGCTAGGGCGCGAGGCCATAATCCTCCGTGAGCAACGTCAGGTTCGGGTTATAGTGCGGGTCCGAACAATCGCCGGTATGCCAGCGTGACTGCATAATCCGCTGCTCCGCGAGGAAGCGCGCCATCTTCTCCGGCGTGTCCTCCGTGCCGCGGCTCTTCGATTCGTGATGGTAGAGGACGACGTGCGGGAGATACACATTGCGGTAACCGGCCGCTTGGATTCTCAGACAGAGGTCGACGTCGTTGAACGCGATGGCAAGCTCCTCGTCGAAGCCGCCGACCTCGTCGAAGACGTCTCGCCGTACCATGAGGCACGCGGCCGTCACGGCGGAATAGTTGTTCACGGTCTGCAGCGTGTAGAAATATCCCGGAGCGTCGCTCGCGTAATGCTTGTGGCTGTGCCCCGCAACGCCGCCCAAGCCGACGACGACGCCGGCGTGTTGGATGGTCTCGTCGTCGTATAGCAGCTTTGCGCCGACCGCACCGATCGCAGGACGCTGCGCTTGCTCGACCATCGCCTCGACCCAGTCGGGCGTGATCGCCTCGGTGTCGTTGTTGAGGAAGAGCAGATATGCGCCCGTCGCGTGCGTCGCAGCGTGGTTGTTGATCCGCGAAAAGTTGAAGGGCACGGCGTACGGCACCAGACGCACGCGTTCCGGTTCGCGCTCGAGCCAGCGCCCGAAGATGCGCAGCGATTCGGCGTCTTTACTGCCGTTGTCCAGCAGGATTACTTCCAGATCAGGATACGTCGAACGATCGAACAGCGCGTGAAAACAACGGTCGACGTCGCTCCCATGGTCGCGCGTCGGAACGATCACGCTCACGCGACCGGGTTTGCGAATCGCGTACCGGATCGTGTAGATCCCCGGGATCTCGTCGTGCGTCTCGACGCGGCCGGGCTCGTCTCGGCGCTGCAGCGCTTCTTCGAGCGCGCGCACCGCGGCGTCGTGGGCATACCCTTTCTGCCCGCGCTCCCCCGCCGTCGACGCGCTGTGACTGCGCCAGTGGTAGAGCACGCGGGGAATATGCGCCACGCGGTCGGTTCGCTCGGTAACGCGCAGGAGCAAGTCGTAGTCCTGGCTCCCCTCGAAGCCGGCGCGAAACCTGCCGGCCTCTTCCACCAGAGCGCGACGGTACACGCCGAGATGCGAAACGTAGTTCCGCGCGAGCAACGACTCCGGCGACCAGTCCGGTTTGAAATAGGGATCCCGGCGCCGTCCCTCCTCGTCGACCTTGTCCTCGTCGGAGTAGATGACGTCGACGTCGGGACGCGCATTGACGACGAGCGCGTTCTCGAACAGCGCATCGGGCGAGAGCAGGTCGTCATGGTCGAGCAGCGCGACGAATTCGCCGGTGGCGAGGCCCAGCGCGCTGTTGCTGCTCGCCGCGATGTGACCGTTCGTGTCCCGGAACGTCACTTTGATGCGATCGTCGAGCGCCGCATACTCTTCGAGCAGTTCGCGCACGTGCGGCGCGCGCGACGCGTCGTCCGCGATGCAGAGCTCCCAGTCGGGATACGCCTGCGCGAGCACCGACTCGATCGCCTCGCGCAACAGCGTGGCGGCCGTTTCGTAGACCGGCATCAACACGCTGAACCGAGGCCGCAATGCGAGGAGCGGGAGCACCTCGCGCATGCGCCGCACGTCGGACGGCCGCACGTCATTCTGCAGCCTCCAGCGCTCGTAGGGACGATCCGGCACGACCAGATCGTCGACATCGGGCACCCAGCGCGGCTGCGGCCCCGATGCGTTCAGCCTGAGGCGCTGTTTGATCGCGAACCAGCGGTTGCGAGCCTTCCAGAACTTGCTGTCCTGCATCGAGGCCAGCAGCGCGCGCGCGTTCCGTAGAACCGGCTGCACGCGTTCGATGTGGGCGCGCGCGCGCGCCAAATCCGTCTCGGCGATCTGCCGTTCGCGTTCCGCGACCCACGCGGCGATGCGGCCATCGGTGTAGCGCAGGTGCAGGTCGCGCAGCTCGGCTTCCGCGCGATCGGCGTCCCGGCGTGCACGCGCGGTCTCGACGCGCGCCTGTTCGGCTGCGAGGGCGAGTTGCTCGGCCAACGCTCGCTCGCGGCCGGCGCGCGGCCCGGGGGTGTTCGGTTCGTCGGGAGGTCGGTCTGCGCGCTCGTCGGTATCCAGCTCGGTATCCATCGGTCTGGCCCGGAAGGCCGGCGATCGCGCGGCGTGCAAGGGCCGTTTCGGCTTCTCGCCGCCGATGCAGAACTCCGTCTCCACGCCGCCATTCGACCCGCAGGCCGTCGCCGGGAGCACCGTCGGCGCATTCGACGGCTTCGACTTCGTCGATGCGCTTCCGGGGCTCGTGGCTCACCCGCGCCCCTACCGTGTGCCGGCAGGGGCGCCGATCCTGGTGAGCGGGTGGATGCTCGATCCCGACGTCGATGCGCCGGCGCGCGCGGTTCGTATCGTGTTGGACGGCCGGTGGCAGTACGAGGCGGAGACCGGGATATCGCGGCGCGATGTCTCCGCCGGTCACCCGCGCGCGCCCGAGCGCATCGGCTTCAGTGCCGTCGTGCCGACCTACGGGGTACCGGCCGGCGGCCACGGCCTGCACGCGTACGGGCTCGCGGCCGACGGCGCGTGGTACGAGGCCGGCTATCGGCCGTTTTGGCTGGCCGTGACGCCGCGGCGCGAGCTCGCCCGAATCCCGGGGCGCCTGCGGCTGCAGATCGACCAGGTCTTGGACCTCATGCCCAATGGCTCGACTTTCGCCGACGGCGGCCCCGTCGTGCGCGGCCACCACATGCTGATCACGGGCTTCGCGCTCGACCGAGCCACGGGCCGCGGCGTCGCCGGCGCGGCGGCGTTCGACTCGGCGGGCCGGTACTGGAG
>CALEOJ010000073.1 GCA_937910425.1 uncultured candidate division WPS-2 bacterium | reverse complement strand
GGTGGCGAAGGTCGCGCGCAAGCCGTCGAGCGTCGCGCGCATCGCCGCCGGGGTCGCCGCGAGCGGCGGGATCGTCGTGGTGACGAGCACCTCCGCGCCGCGCAGCGCGATGAAGCGCGCGTCGTCGGTGATTCCGGCGGGTAGCGCGTCGTACGCCGCGATCCGCGCGTCGAAGTCGGCGAGCTTGGCGTCCCAGCGGGCGACCAGATCGCGCACCGCGGCGATCAGGTCGGCGAACGCCGCCTGTTTCCACGCATACGCGAAGCCCCAGCCGCTCTGTGGCACGTTGAAACGCGCGCCGCGTTCCAGCAGCGCGCCCGCGCCGTCGAGTGCGGCATCGATCCCCGCGGCGATCGCGGCGCGGTTGGCGACCGGGTCGGCGACGAGCGGCGTCAGCGTCCCGAGGAGCGTGGCGATGTCGCCTTGCAGCGCGTCGAGCGCCGCTTTCGGGCCGGCGATGCGCGCGCGATCGACGAAGACGTCGGCGTCGTTCGCGGGCGCGGCGTCGTTGTGGAGCATCGCATCGGTCGCGCGCAATGGCCGCGCCCGCGCGACGAGCGTCTTGAGGGTGCGAATCAGCGCCGTCGCCTCGAAGACGGTCAGGGTTCCGGCCGGCGCCTTCATGTATTCGATGTGCAGTACGGCATCGGGGCGCGGCGCGTCGGTTGCGATGACGAAGCGCAGGACGCGGTCGTCGAGCTCGTTCATGGCTTGCACGTCGTCCGGCTTGACCAGATCGAGCACATCGAGCGGGCGCACCGCAAGATCGGCAAGGCTGACCACGCGCGTTCGCGGTGCGGCGGTGACCGGATCGCTCCAGCTCACCGTGCACGCGATCCCGTTCAGCGGCGGCAGGCGCGTTTCGAGCCACGCGTCGAGCGCGGGCTCCGCGGTCGCGCGCGGCGTGGCGTTCGGCGGCGCGGCCAGCCCGGGCGTGAACTGCACGGCGACCCGATGCGTCAGCGCGATCCCGCTTGGCGGCGTCTGCACGACGTCTGGCTCGGGCGGGAAGTGTCCGGTGGTGTACGCATCGAGCGTCGCGGCGATCCGATCGAAGTTGCCCTGCACCGCCTGGTGCACGCCTTCGGCGAGCGCGAGGTCGGCGATCGCGTCGTACGCGTCGAGCATCCGGTTCACCTCGGCCGCGATCGCGGTCGCTTCCAGACCGACCGCCGCCGGCAGCGTCACCACACCGAACGGATACGACCCGTTGCCGGTCGCGCGGATGTGCTCGATCAGCTTGAGCGCGTCCATCACGTTGCGCGCCTCGATCGCCTCGATCGGGACGTCGGGCGGGGTTGCGGTCGTGCCGATCGCGTCGGCGGCCAGCGGGAACGCCTTGCGCAGCGGATAGATGAACTTGTCGACCTCGACCAAGTTGTGATCGTCGTGAAGGCCGCGCTCGAACTGATAGCCCAGCAGCGCGCCCAGGCTTTGGCCGTTGCGAATCCCTTCGAGGATCGAGAGCGCTTTGCGCACGCGGTCCGATGACAGGTTGACCGACATCGTGTCGGGATTGGCGGGCGTGGCGTTCGCGAGGTAGCCGCTGCGCAGCACCGCGGCCGTCTTCGCGTGCGTGAGCGAAGGCGCGTGCACGTACCCGCCGTTGGTGGGGTCGCTCAGCAGCGGCGTGGCGCCCTTGAACGCGCCGGCGAGATCGGGCGGGACCTGCGCGCTCGTCAACTGCTTCTTCGACGGCCGCAAGTCCTCGAGCCACGCGTACGCGCCGAGATAGACCCCGGTGCGCGCCGGTACGCCTTCGCTCGCCGGCGCGGTGCGCATCTGATCGAGTTGCAGGTTGACGAAACCCAGCAGCCACGCGTCGTAGCGATAGGTACAGCAATCGATGTGCTCGGCGAACGCGCGCTCGAGGCTGGCCGTCGACGCGCCGTCTAGCACGGAGAGCGCGTCGAGTTGCTCGTGCAGTCCGGCGCTCTCCGGCCGCAGCGCCAGGTTGGCGGTGATGTAGTCCGCGACGAGCATCGTCGGATTCGCCGTGATGCGCGGCTCGGTCTTGTAGAGCGGCGCGAAGCGGCTCTCGCTTGCGATGGCGCCGTCTGCGACGTGCACGAACGCGGGCTCGGGCTTCATCGCCTGCAGCTCGACCGGCGTGAGGAAACCGGCCGTGCGATGCAGGCCGTAGCTCGCGTCGTAGTAACCCATCATCAGCGCGTGCCGCAGGTACAGGTACAGCAGCGTCTCGGGCGTCTTGTTTCCGCTGAAACCCTGCTCTTGGTTGAGCGCGTCGAGCGAGGTCTTCGCCGCGTCGATCAGCCAACGCACGTAATTGCGCTTGTCGTCGGTGTACGCGCGGATCGGAGCGATCTCCGAGAGCGGGACGTCGTCCACGACGCTCGCGATCTGGCGCGCGTCGTTCAGGAACAGCTCCGTGATGATGTCGGGCTCGGTGGCGCCGGTGTATCCCAGCCGTTTGAGCAGATCGATCGCGGGCACCTCGAGCGCCGCGGCGATGACGAGCTCGAGGAAAAAGCCGCCCAGGCCGGAGAGGTTCATCGTGTTGAACAGCTCGGTGAGCGTTTCGGCGTAGCGCGCGTGGTATTCGGCCGAGTCGGGGTGCAGTCCGACGATGTCGAGCAGCGTCTTGTGCGCATCGCCCGGCTTGCCGACGTACGACACGCCGCTCGCGAGCTGCGCCCAATCGGTGCCGACCGTCCGCAGCAGCGCGAACAGCCGCGCCAGAAACGGGTTTCGCGCGTCGCCGCGGTTGAACGTCGTGGACCGCGGCGTGAGCCAGCCGATGCGCGAAAATGCGGTGGTCGGCAGGATGCCGTAGGGCTGGCCGCCGATGCGCAGGGCGGGGACCGGCCCGCGCCCGCTCACGTACGAGGTGAAGAACCAGCGGGTGTCGTCGACCGTGCCGTCGTCGAACACGGGCGCGAGCAGCTTGTCCATCCAGTAGCCGATCGTCGCCGGCCACAGCGCGCGCTGCATCGCGCGCGCCTGCATCTGATCCGCGCCGTCCGCGCCGTGCACGCGCGTGAACAGCGCAGGATCGACGCCGAGCACCTCCGCGACCCATTCACCGTCGCGTTTGCTCGTTGCGTCCGCCGCGTGCGTGAACAGCGGCGCATGTTTGCGGTCATCGAAGCTCTGGTCGGGATCGTCGAGCCGCGTGTAGCCCGTGCCGTTGGCGGTGCTGTTGTGCGCGGGCGTCCCTTGCGGCACCAGCGCGAGGCCGCTGCGGCCGTTATGGTGGTGCGCGAGCAGCGTCTCGAGCGCGGTCTTGCCGTCGCCGTCGCTCGCGCTCAGCTGCAGCCCCAGCACGAGCACGCGGTCGAAGCCGGTTCCGGCCTGCTGGGGGCTGAGCTGGATGCGAAGCCCCATCCCCGCTGCGACGGCGCGGTCGAAGTCGACCAGCCACGCCAACTCGTCGGGGACGAAGAGATCAGGACCGTCGGGATGGATCGCTTTCGTCGGGTCGACCTTCGGATCGACGGACGGGTCGGGGCCGACGTACAGCGGCAGCGTCACCGGTCCACCCAGCGCCTCCATTGTTTTTACGCCGCCGTTGTAGCCGATCACGACGAACCGGTCGGCGAGCTGCGCGACGCGCGGCGCCTGCGACCACGACTGCTGCTTCGCCGGGGGATCGGGCGGAAAGACGATCGGGACGGCCGTGCCGTCGTTGGGCAGCGGCGGTTTGGCGGCGATGTTCACCGGCTGGTAGGTGTCGACGATGTACGCGGCGCGGCCCGAGCCATGCGCCGCGACGAGCGCGCGCCACGCGGCGCGTTCGTCGTTCTCGACGCCGCCCGCACGCCAGATCGCGTTCCAGTAGCGCTGCGCGTTCGCGAGCTCGGAGACCGAGAGGTCCGGCTCGAAGGTGTCGATCGAGCAGTCGTCGGGATAGATCCGCACCAACAGTTCCGCGGTCGGGAACTCGCCGTGCGGGATCGTTACGAAGCGCGTCTAGACGCGCACGGGGAGCAGCGCGAACGGCGAGCGATCGCTCAGGCGCCCGACGTTCTCGCGCGGGTCGGTGAACGCCGCGAACTGCAGCCCGACCGCCGCGACGGCATCGCTCGCGCGCTGCGCCGCGGTCTGCGCAGCACGCGCGTGCGCATCGGCGCGCTGCGCGAGCGCGTCGAGC
>CALEOJ010000072.1 GCA_937910425.1 uncultured candidate division WPS-2 bacterium | reverse complement strand
CGGGGTCGATGGGATCCCGGTCGATCCGCGCTTCGCCGCGGTCGCGGCCGACCGCGGCGCGTTGCGCGAGGCGCTCGGCCTGCCACGCGACGCCGCGGTCGTGCTCGTGATGGGCGGCGGGCTTGGTCTCGGACCGGTCGCGACGACGGTCCGGTTGCTGGCGCGGACCTCGGGCGCGCGCGAAGGGACGGTTTCACCGGTGATCCCGGTCGTGATCGTCGGCAAGAACCGCCGGCTCGAGCACCGCGTGATCGAGCAAGCACGGCGCGACGGCGCCGACGTTCGCGTCCTGGGCTTCGTCGAGAACGTCTTCGACTGGATGCACGCGGCCGACGTGCTGGTGACGAAGCCCGGCGGGCTCACCACGTCCGAAGCGCTGGCCGCGCGCGTGCCGCTCGTCCTGCTGCGCCCGTTACCCGGGCAAGAAGAGCGGAATGCGCGCTACCTCGTCTCGCGCGGCGCGGCTTTGCGTGCGAGCGGTCCGGGCGACCTCGTGCGTGCCGTCGACGCAGTGCTGGCCGGAGGGCGCGTCTCAGAGCGATTGCGCGAGAGCGCCGCTGCGCTCGCGCATCCTGACGCCGCCGACGTGATCGCGGGCCGCATCGCGGCACTCGCTCAGCCGGCGCTCAGCGCCTGACGCGCGCCGGCGAGGTCGTGCGCGACTTCGAAGTACCGGTCGAGGGTCGTGAGCGCGAAGATGCGCCGCGCGTTCGAGCCCGGCGGAACGACCCATACGATGCGCGCAGCGGGGCAGGCGGTCCGGCGCGCGACGCAGGGAGCGGCCGGTGCCCGTACGAACGGTCGCAGCGCGCCGGGAGAGGTGGCCGAGCGGCTGAAGGCGGCGGTTTGCTAAACCGTTATACGAGTTACATCGTATCGAGGGTTCGAATCCCTCCCTCTCCGCCACTCCGGGAGGGATCGCACGCGGAGCGACGTATCCCACGGGGTCGCCGCCCAAGCAGCGAACGACGCGCGCGGTCGTAGCTCAATTGGATAGAGCAACAGGCTACGAACTTGTAGGTTGGGGGTTCGAGTCCCTCCGACCGCACGTTTTCATGAAGAGACCCGCCCGGTAAACGCGCGGGTTTCTTCGTTCGCTCAGTAGTTCTTGCGCGGGATCATGACGATGATCCCGTCCGGATAGTCGAACACGAAGTTGAACGCGTGCATGAAGTCGAGCCCGACCAGAATCTCGTTGCGCGCGAACGAAGGCGAGTCGCACGCGGCCGGCGTCGTGTAGCGGATCGGACCCAGCGAGAGCGACTTCAGCTTCCCGCAATGCACGACCTCGCTCCCGCCGATACCGCCGATGTAGCCCTCGTAGCGCGTGAGGAAGTCGAGGCGGCTGCTCCTGACGAGGTCCCGCGAGAAGAGGATGTCCGACGGGTTGCCGCTGTCGAGCGTGGCGATGACGTCGACCTTGTCGTCGAGGCGCATCGGCGTGCGGATGTGGCGGTCGGAGAGGTCGACGTGGACCACCATCCCCGCGCGCTCATCGGGCGCAACCTTCGCCGGGTCCATCAGGTGCAGCGTCTTCGCGTCGAGGCTCAATTCGGCAATCGAGGCGGCGAAGAGGTCGAAGCCGATGATGCCCGCGATCCCTTCGCGCGCGAACATCTGCTCGTCGAGCCCGCTCGAGACGATCACGTCGTGGAGTGTCGATCCGCCCACCGCGATGGTGTCGACGCGGAACAGGTTCGCTTGTGCTACGCCCGGTCCGATGCCGCCAACGTCCATGCTGCTGAATCGCTTCGCGCTCGCGGCGCGCGCGAACGAGTCTAGCATCGCCGTGCCGTCGGCACCCGTATCAAGGATGAACTTGCCCTTGTGTCCGTTCACGGTGACGTCGAGATAGATGCGGGGAGACGGCTGATCGACGTATTCGATGCGCGCGGGCTCGTCGCCGAAGGTCCAAGTCGCAGTCTGCTTGGGCGGGCGCAGCGCGTCGGGCTCGATGGCGGCGTTGGGCTCGATTTTCGTGTAGGTGTAGCGCACCTTCGAGTCGCCGTAGTGCCAGGCGGAAAGGAAGCGCTTTCCATCGACCGCCGTGTAACCGAGTCCGTCGAAAGACTCCTCGTATTTGCCGTCCGGATCGATCACGGCACGCCGGTACGCACCAGTCGCCGGGTCGACGTAAGCGTCCATGGGAAAACCGACCTGCGAAGTCAGGCGAACGACGATGCAGTCGACGCCGTCGACCTTCTCGTCCCGGCGGATCGCCGGCGTAAAGGCCACGGTCGGTGTGGTCTCCGCGAAGAGCGCGTCGGCGTCGAACTGGGCGCGCACGACCTCGCCGATCGCTCGCACGGTGAAGCCGTTCTCGTTCGACGTCCACGACACGTTGCCGGTGAAGCCGACGTCGTACTGCAAGCCGTCGCCGCCGACGAACGTGTTGCGATGCGCGATGCCGTACCGCAGCGACGAAAGCGTGCCGCGTGGTTTCCCATCGCGCGTCGCCTCGCCGGTCTGCTTGAGCGTCTTGACGACGCCGTCGCCGGCATGCCAGCCGACGTAGGAGGCGTGCTTCGCCATCAGCGCGGCGGCGTCGTCGGCGGCCGAGGCACCGCCCGCAAGGGCCGTTAGGAAAAGGATCGCGACGACGGTGCCTAGTGTGCGAACCCGCACGGCCTACTGCCCGTTCGGCGTCATGACGACGTGGCTGCGCGTGTAGTCGAACGTCCAGTTGAAGTGGCGCAGGAAATCGAACCCGATCAGGCCCCCGTCCTTGCCGAAGACGGCTTCCTTTGCGAGGCAGATGGAGGCACCCTGATACCGGTACGGTCCGACCGAGATTTCGTTGAGCTTGTAGCAGGTCGCGGGTTCCGGCGTTATGCCGTCGACGCCGGTAAAGTATATCGTACCGAGGGGGAGTGAGACGAGCCGGCCGCTGGTGATGAGGTTGTCGCTCAACGTCGCGAAGTGGTCATCGCCGGTATCGATCGTGGCGCGCGTCGTGGAATTCCCGACTTTTACGAGCACTTCGGGAGTATTGTCGGCGAGGTTGACCGGGAACGCGTACGCGCCTTTCTCGATCGTCGGCTGGAACTGTGTTGGGTCCGCGAACGTGACCGCAGCCTTCACCAAGTCGACGTGCACGAGCGCCCCCGCCAGCAAATCGAACCCGAGGATCCCGTCGTACGGAGCCACAAAGTTGGGATCGCGCTCAGAAACGGCGACGACGACATTTGAGAGCGTGTTATCGCCCACCGCGATCGTTTCGGCGCGGGCGAACCGGGCCGTGTTCACCCCGCCGGCGACGCCGGAGTACGAGGTCCGCCCCAGCATCGTCAAGCCCAGCGATCTCGCGTAGGGCTGGTACAGCAGGATCTGGCCCGCGCCGGAGTCGAGCAAAAAGCGCCCGGCGTGGCCGTTGATCGACGCGCGCAGGATGACCCGGCGCCCAATGACCGTCCCGCGTTCGACGTCGATCGGGACGGGATCGCCGTTGCCGAACGCCCAGACGGAGCTCGGCGTCGGCGCGGCGAGCTCCGCGTCCGAGACCGCTTGAACCGCGCCGCGCAGGAGCTCGTGCTGCGGCCCGTTGCCGTACCGAAAGTGCGCGGGAACCCGCACACCGGGCGCGATCTCTTTGTAGTCGATGATGTGCACCGTCGCGTGCCGGTAACGGTCTTCCGGATCGATCACGATGCGGCGAAGCGCGCCCGTCGCGTGATCGATCGCGAGGTCGGCGCTGATCCCCCCGGGGGGCGTGACGCGCACGACGTCCGCCATCGCTCCGTCGACCGTCTCGGACCCCAGCTCGCGCGTCGCAGTGCCTTCGGGGATGACGCCGCCGCTGTCGAGCGCGTTCGAGGTGATCGCGCGGCGAGCCGCGTCTTCCAGCGCAGTCACCATGTAGCGGTTTTCGTTCGACGACCAATACGAGTGCCCGTTGAAGCCGGATTCGACGCTGACGCCGGCGCCGCGGTCGATCTCGTGATAGAGCGCGCCGCGGCGATACGTCGTCTCCTCGCTCGGCTCGAGCGGCTCGCGCTGCGCGGCCGCTGCCGGAGTCGGCGCCGAAGTTGGTGAGCCTGCCGGGGCCGGCGTTTTCGGCACCACGCGATAGGTCGTCACCAGGGTCTCGGGGCTTCCAACGAAGGCGGCGTACCGCGAGAGCGGCGCCGACGCTACGACGACCGCATGGGTAGCTCCGGATCGAAGGGCCGCGGCCGCGCCGAAGGCTCCTGCAGGCCGAGCAACGCCGAGAGAAAGGGCGACGGCCCACAGGCCGACCGCCGCAGTGATTACCACCCGGTGCGTCATGCGGGGACTTTAGCGGTACGTGTCTTTCTCAACCTGCCGTGAGGGTGCACCCCGAGAGGTTCCTGACGGGTTCTGGATAATCGACGTCCGGTTTGCTCCGGACGCCCATCGGCGGGCTCAGGATGAAACAGTAACGGCTCGGTAGCTCAGCGGTAGAGCGGGGGACTCATAAGCCCTAGGTCGTAGGTTCAAATCCTACCCGAGTCAGTTTTTCTCGAGGTACCTCATGTCAACGATCCCCTGCGATTTCTGTCCGCACCCGGTAGACCGGGCGCAGATGGAAGAGATCGAAATCAGCCACTACGTGCCGGACAGCTCGGGGGACGATTTGGCGTACGCTCGGACGTATTTCTTCGGGCATCCCGATTGCGTCCGCAAGTTCTACCGCGGCCTGGTCGAGCACAAGCTGGACCTCTTCAAGCACCTGCCCACCACCGGCCCCGCCGGCCCCGGCCCCGCCGGACCCGCCGCCACAGAAGACCGCGGCCGGTAAAGCCGATCGCGGTAGAACAAGATCAGAGAACATCTCGCCATCGCAAGCAAAGGCCATGAGGCTGGCCCGCGTCCTACGCGGGTCATGCCGGCCTACAGCGAGCCAAAGGCGAGATGTAGGCTGCTCCCGTAGCTCAATTGGATAGAGTGTCGCCCTCCGAAGGCGAAGGTTGCCCGTTCGAGCCGGGCCGGGAGCACGTTTCCCCCACCGAGGCCGAGCCTTCGACTGCCGCCCAGGACCGGCTGTACATGCGCCGCGCGATCGCGCTGGCTGCCGAGGCCGCCTCGGCCGGCGACGTGCCGATCGGCGCGGTGCTCGTCGTCGAGGGGCGCACGTTCGAGGGACGCAACGAGAAGGAGCGCCGCCCGGATCCGACCGCGCACGCCGAGATGCTTGCCGTTCGAGCGGCCGCCGAGGCGCTCGGCCGATGGCGCGTCGGCGGCTCGCTGTACGTGACGAAGGAGCCCTGTCCGATGTGTGCGGGCGCGCTCGCCGCGGCGCGCATCGAGCGGCTGGTGTTCGGCTGTCGCGATCCGAAGGGAGGGGCGGCGGGGTCGGTCATCGATATACTCGGATCGGCCGCCGTGAACCATCGCGTCGACGTGGTCGACGGGGTGCTCGCGGAAGAAACCGCCGCGCAGCTTCGTGAATTCTTCGCGGAGAAGCGCCGCACGGAGAGGTGGTCGAGTGGTTGAAGGCACCCGCCTCGAAAGCGGGCGTACGTTGATAGCGTACCGTGAGTTCGAATCTCACCCTCTCCGCCACGAACGCGAACGGGCGAGCCGCTAGGCTCGCCCGTCGCTTACCGGGCCGATTACTGCGCGAGCTTCGGGTCGCTCGGCGTTGCGGGAAACGCGAAGTCGTGGTTCGTCGCTTCGGCACTGCCCGTAACGCGACCCATGTGCAGCGGCCCGTAAAACGTGTGGACGTACGTCGCGTGCGTGACCAGCCAATGTCCCTCGACGACCTGGTAGTCGCAGGCGAACGTCGTTGTCGGGCCGATGTACACGACGCGCGTCGGCAGGTTCGACGCCGTGTCGACGTACACGTCGTGAATGTAGAAGTCCGAGCTGTTCCCGCGCGTCAGCGACGGCAGCGGGTCCATCAGGATGTGCGCGATGCGCTCGTTGGAGTCGTCGGCGTACGACGCGCGGTAGTTGCGCAGGTACACCACGACGGCGTCCGCGTGCGAGGTCTCGCGCGGGTCCTTGAACGTGAGCGCCGGCCCGGGTTCGACATGGCTGAGCGTGTCGCGCTGGCTGCCGCTGAACGTGACGCGGAAGTACGAGAGCGCGTCGAAGGTCGGGATCAGCGGGAAGCTTTGCGCGTACTGGCGCTGGCCGTGCGGCAGATCCTGCAGCACCGCGAAGTCGTCCCGGGTGCGCGTCTCGACCTCGCGGGAGATGACCTTGTGGCGCCGCAGCGAGGGGACGTCGACCACGACGTCGGTCTTGTAGGCGAGGTACGGCGGCGCTTGGGCGAAGGCGGCGGCAGCGGCGTTGGCCGTCGTCCGGAACTGGACGTCTGCGGCGATCACGCGAGCTCGGACAGGAGGGAGGGGAGAACGATCAAAAGCGGCGTCATCGTGTCAGACTCTTCGCCTACAACGTATGTCGCCTCCGCCCTGTTCCTGACCGCGGCCGGGGCGCGCTCGATCCTGGACGCAGCGCTCGCCGAGGCGGACCGGATCTCGGTGCCGGAATGTGTCGCCGTGGTCGACGCCGGCGGACACTTGCTGGCCTTCGGCCGGAGTGACGGCGCGCGGATCGGCTCGATCTCGATCGCGCACACGAAAGCGGTCTCGGCCGCGACCCGCAAGCGCCCGACCGGGGAAGAAGGGGGCGGGGATCCGATGCTGACCGTCCGTCTCGCCTTGGCCGCCGACCGGCTCACCGGGATCGGAGGCGGCTTCCCGATCCAAGTCGACGGTCACGTGGTGGGCGCGATCGGCGTCAGCAGCGGAACGATCGACGAAGATATCGTCGTCGCGCGGGCGGGCCTCGCCGCCATCGCGTGAAGCGTTTCGCCGACCACTCCACCTACCGGTTCGACGTCGCGCCCGAGGCGCTCTGGCAAGCGGTCTCGGACACCGACGCGGTAAACCGCGACGCCGGGCTGCCGGCGGTGCGCTACACGTTCGAGCCCCGGTCCGAGGGTGGACCCGCGACGATCGCGCACGTCCGCGTCGGACCCCTCGCGATCGAGTGGGAGGAGCCGCCCTTCACCTGGGAGGCGCCGTATCGCGTCTCGGTCGAGCGCCGGTTCCGGGGCGGACCGTTCCTGCGCTTCCTGAGCGACGTGCACGTCGTCGCGGACGGCGCGGGCTC
>CALEOJ010000071.1 GCA_937910425.1 uncultured candidate division WPS-2 bacterium | reverse complement strand
CCGCGCAGCCCCTCTTCGGCGAGCGCGCGGTCCGGGTGGCGCAGCACCGGGTTCGCGCCGAGGATCGACAGGACGTCGAGCTTGCCGTCGCGCGCGGCCGCGAACATCGCGCCCGTGCCGAGCCCGGCGCCGCGCGGGATCATGCCGAGCGCCTCGGCGCCGCGGCCGTTCGGCGTCTCCGGCAGGACGTAGCGATCGACGTGCGTCCCCGCGGGGAGATCGTGCATCGCCGCGGTCAGCTCGGGGCCGCCTTCGAAGAAGACGCCGTCCCAGATCATCGCGACGCGGCCGGGATTCGCACCGATCGCATCCTTGAGCGCCTCGGCCGTGGTCACGTGCGTCTCCGGTACGAAGCTGTCGGCGGCGTAGTCGCCGACCGAGATCAGCCGCGCGCCGTTGCGCGAGACCGCCTTGCGGATGCGCAAGTCGAGGATCGGCGCCAGCTGCGAGGGCGGGCGGCCCAGCGTGATGATGGTGTTCGCGTTCTCGAGGTCGACGTGGTTCGCGAACGAGTCGTGATGGACGAGGGTCTGCATTCCGATGCGGTGGTCGAGGTTCTCGACGCCGAGCGCGCGGTGCAGGTGCGCGACGAGCAGCGCTTCTTCGTTCAGGAGCCGGCCGCCGCCGATCGCGCCGATACGGTCCGGACCGCCGGCCGCGATCGCGGCCTTGATCTTGTCCGCCCACAGGTCGAGCGCGTCGGCCCAGTCGATCTGCACCCAGGCGCCCTCGTGCTTGAGCAGCGGCATCGTGAGCCGGCGTTCGTCGTTGACGAAGCCGACGTTGTAGCGGCCGCGGTCGCACAGCCACGCGTCGGAGAGCGCGTCGTCCTCGGGGACGCTCATCGTGCGCAGCAGCGCGTTGCCGCGCTCGTCGACGTGCATTTGGCAGCCGACGCTGCACTGCGTGCACGAGGTCGTCGTGCGGTGGTTGTCCCACGGCCGCGAGCGAAAGCGATACGTCTTCGAGGTCAGCGCGCCGACCGGGCACAGCTCGGTGACGTTCCCGGTGAAGTCGGAGACGTAGGGCTTGCCCGTCGCGGTCGCGATGATCGTGTGCGCGCCGCGGTCCTCGGTGCGCAGCGAGTCCTCGCGCGTGATGATCTGGTCGAAGCGCACGCAGCGCTGGCAGACGATGCAGCGCTCCTCGTCGAGGACGATCGTCGGGCCGAGGTCGACCGCCTTGGGCTTCGAGTACTTGGGATCGATCATGCGCGAGACGCCCGAGCCCCAGGCCATCGCGTAGTCCTGGAGATCGCACTCGCCGCCCTTGTCGCAGATCGGACAGTCGAGCGGGTGGTTCAGCAGGAAGAACTCGAGGATTGCCTTGCGACCGTCGTCGACGCGCGGGTTCTGCGTGTAGACCTTCATGCCGTCGGTGACGACCGTGTTGCACGCGATCTGCAGCTTCGGCATCCCTTCGATCTCGACCAGACAGATGCGGCACAGGCCGGCCGGCCCGAGCTTTTCGTGATAGCAGTAGACCGGGATGTCAGTGTGGATCGTCTTGGCGGCTTCGACGAGCAGCGTCCCCTTGGGAACGCGCACCTCGATGCCGTCGATCGAGAGTGTCACGAGGTCGGTGTGCGGAACGGTGGCGGACACTCAGCTCACTCCGACCGCGGCGGCGCCGGGTTTGATGTAGGCGCGGAACTGGTCTTCGTAGCGCGCGATCACCGAGGCCAGGAACGGTTCGATCGAGTCGCCGAGCGCGCACAGGTTGAGCCCGGTGAGCTGGTGCGCGGCCGACTTGATCACGTCGACGTCGGAATCGACGCCGCCGCCGGCCAGGATGCGTTCGAGCGTCTTCTGGATCCAGTAGCCGCCCTCGCGGCACGGCGTGCATTGCCCGCACGACTCGTGCGAGAAGAACCGGATCAGCGCATACGAGGCTTTGACGAAGTCGGTCGTATCGTCGAAGACGACCATCGCTCCCGAGCCGAGCATCGAGCCCGCCTTGGTGACCGAGTCGAAGTCGTACGAGACGTCGAGGTGCTCTTCGAACAGGCACGCCGACGAACCGCCGCCGGGCTGCACGCCCATGAAGCTGCGCCCCGGGCGCAGGCCGCCGGCGCAGTCGTAGATGAGCTGGCGGATCGTCGTACCGAGCGGCACCTCGTAGTTGCCGGGCTTCGCGACGTGCCCGGAGATCGAGACGACCTTGTAACCCGGCGAACGCTCCGGACCGACCTTCGCGAACCACTCGGGCCCGTTTTTCATGATGGACGGCAGATACGCCAGCGTCTCGACGTTGTTGACGACGGTCGGCTCGCCGTAGAGGCCTTTGATGGCGGGGAACGGCGGCTTGAGGCGCGGCTCGCCGCGCTTCCCCTCGAGCGAGTTGAGCAGCCCCGTCTCCTCGCCGCAGATGTACGCGCCCGCGCCGCGGTGGATGGTGAACTCCAGCTTCTTGCCGGTGCCGAAGATGTTCTCGCCGAGGAAGCCCGCGGCGCGCGCCTGCGCGACCGCGTCGCGCATGATCTCGTAGCCGCGCTTGAACTCGCCGCGGATGTAGATGTACGCGTGGTCGCAGCCGATCGCGTACGCGCCGATCAGGATCCCCTCGATGATCTGGTGCGGGGTCTCTTCGAGCAGCATGCGGTCTTTGAACGTGCCGGGCTCGGCCTCGTCGCAGTTGCACACCATGTAGCGCGTTGTAGCATCCTTGGGTAGGAACGACCACTTGCGGCCGGTCGGGAACCCGGCGCCGCCGCGACCGCGCAGGTTCGAGCCGTTGCAGATGTCGGCGACGTCTTTCGGCGAGAGCTCGACGACCGCACGGCGCAGCTGTTCGTAGCCGCCTTGCTCCCGGTAGACCGCGATCTCGCGCAGGTTCAGCTCGCCGATGCCCTTGGTGAGAACGGGCGTGATGAGAGTGGTCGACATGCTCAGTGGTGTCCGTTCCCGGAGATCTCGGGCCGCAGCTGCGTCTCGCGGACGAGGCGCTCGTTGGAGCGCGACTCGTACTGCACTTTGCCGACGATCAGGTCGAACATCTGCACGCCGCTAGTATCACCGATCCCGCCGGCGTTGTTCGGATTCGACTGGTTGAGTGCGCCGGCCGACTTGCGGCCCGTGTCCGCCTCGACTTTCCACGTGCGCCCGGGCTTGGCGGTTTGGACCAGCGGCTTGACCTCGTAGGTGCCGGCCCGGATCGCGACGATCATCGCGTCGACCGACTCGCGCGTGAGATCGTAGACGAACTCGAGGTTGACCTGCGCGCACGGCGCGCGGTCGCAAGCGGCGAGGCACTCGACCTCTTCGTACGAGATCAGGCCGTCGGCGGTGGTCTCGAAGTGCGCGATCCCGAGACCCTCGCGCGCGTACGCCATGATCTCGTCGGCGCCGTTCAGCATGCACGAAAGGTTGCGACAGATTTGGATCACGTACTTGCCGACCGGCTTGCGGAAGAGCAGCGTGTAGAACGAGATCGTCGACTCGACGCTCGCCAGGGTCTCGCCGACGTGGTAGGCGATCGCCGCGAGGGCGTTCGGCGAAACGTAGCCCTCGTGGTCCTGGAAGAGGTGCGCCAGCGGGATCAGCCCGGACCGCTTCTCCTCGTACTGCGCGATGATCCGCTCGATCTCGGGGAGCAGCTGGGCGTGCAGGTCGTCGAACGGGTCGCCCGGTCGCCGGGCGAAGGGAGACCAACCGGCGAGGGCGTCCCCGGCGGCGGAGCCGAGGATCGCGGCGGGGTGGACGCCCGTGGCGTCGGTCTGGGTGCTCACCGGTGGTCCGCCTTGTGGTTCGATGGAAGGGAGGAAGCCCGCGACATGGACCGGCTCCCCTTCGAAATGTAAAGTGCCGGTGCCTTCGCACCGCGGCTGTTTCGGAGCGACCGGTCGTCTGTGCGTTTTGTGTACGCTTGCGCTCGTCCCCGGCTAAGCTTTCCCGCCGCCCGGGCCGAACCGATCAAAAGGCGCCGGATGCGCCGTGGACCACCCTCGAAAGGATTCGACCGTGAAAAGAGCAGCCGCTGCTCTTGTCATGCTGGGGATGAGCGCTGCGATCGCGCAGCCGGTTTTGGCTGCCTCGACGGTCTACGGATCGGCGCAGCTCAAGTACACGGTGAACGCCACCGCGTCGGTCTCGATCGCGGTCAACTACGACCCCGTGACCGGCAGCATCAAGAACGCCGTCGCCGGGACGATCCTGCCCTCGGCCGCGGGCAACTGTTCGGCGGCGGTCGCCGAAGGCACGAACGCCACGCTGACGTTCGGCGGCATCACGCCGCCCGGCGCGGGCTACACCGGTTGCTACTACAAGAACGCGATCTCGATCGGCGTCCAGTCGAACGACGCCAGCGGCGTGAAGGTGATCCAATACCTCGACGTGGCGGCGGCCGGCACCGCGGTCTGCATCTTTCCGCTCGGCGCCGCGAACACGCTCAACGCGCTGCCGACGGCATCCGGCGCGGCCGGTAACCCCGGCGCGTACACCGGCGCGGCGTGCCCGACGGTCAACACCGTGAGCGGCAGCATGCTCAGCGCGCTCGGCGCCACGACCGCCGGCACAGGTTTCGGCGCAGCGGGCGCACCGGCCGGCGTCACGACCGACGTCACCGCGAACCCCACCGCGACCACCTACACCGCCGGCGGCACGACGGTCTATACGGGCAGCACCGGGCTCAGCGGCGTAACGTTCAAATACCTCGGCGAGGATGTTCAAATGAACGTCAACGGGACAGCGGCGTCGGGCGCCGCGACATCGGTCATCACGGTCGCCGTCATCCCGCAGTAGCACAGCAAGCGGTCAGCGTGCGCCGTGGCCCAGGTGCCAGCCGTGCTTCGAGCACGCGTACGGGCGCAGGCCGACACTGGTGCGCGGGATCGCGCGCTCGGCGAGCTTCTTCGTCGCGAAGCACGCTTTCGGCGCGCCGCCTTTGCTAAAGCACGAACGGGCGCCGCCGCGCTTGCGGGGCTTCTTCTCCTCCACGGTGCACCGCTTCGTGCAAAAACGCGCGAATCCGGGCGCGCAGAGGGAACAACGCCACGGTCGGCCGATAGACCCGGATGCTCCGAGTTCGCAGCGCCGTCTGCGTCGCCGCGGCGTTCGCATGCGGCGTCGTTCCATCCGTCGCGGTGGTCGATGCCGCGGCGCCGCAGCTGCTCGACTACCATGCGTACTCGTCGTGGCGGCGAATCCAGGACGTGCGGGTTTCACGCGACGGCGGGCGGCTCGCATTTGCCGAAGTCCCCGCCGAAGCCGACGGCGATCTCGTCGTGCGCGATCCGCAGAGTACCGCGGTCTTTCGCGCAGGGCGCGGGCGGGGTCCGGAGTTCTCGGCCGACGGACGGTTCGTCGTCTATCGCATCGCCGCGCCGGTCGCCGAGGTCAAGGCCGCGGAAAAAGCCGGCAAGTCAGCCGACGAGCGGCCCAAGGACGGGCTCGGAATCGCCGCCGTCGGCGACCTCGCGAACGCGCGCGCCACGAACGTCGAGCGCGTCCGCTCGTTCGTTCTCGCGCGCGACGGGGCGACGCTTGCGTACCTGCTCGAACCCTTGCCGTCACCCGCGCCGTCGGGTTCGCCGTCGCCGGCTGCAAGCGCGACCCCTCGGCCCGCGCCCACCTCCGCACCGGCGACGGTTCCGTCGCCCTCGCCGCACCCGGCCGCATCATCGTCGCCCGCGCCGAAAGGGCCCGGCAAAGACGCGCCGGCATCGCTCGCGATCCGACGCTTGGGCGACGCGGAGGCTGCGCGCATCGCAAACGTCTCCGCGTATGCCGTCAGCGCCGACGGATCACGCGTCGCCTACGTCGTGCAGACGAAGGTCGACGAGAGCATCCACGTGCGCGACGTCCCGACCGGCGGCGATCGGACGATCGCGCACGGAACGGCGCACCTCGTCGCGCCGGTGTTGTCGGCTGACGGCGCGTCACTGGCATACCTGAGCGATCCGGATGCGTACGGCGACGCGGCGAACAAAGAGAAGGGGGTGCGCGCGCCGTTGCGGCTCATGATTGCCGACGCGACGACCGGGACGGCGACGGAGGCGCTCGGTACGGCGACGACCGGGATCCCAGCGCGCACGTTCGCGAGCGATGCGCGCACGCCGGAGTTCTCGGACGACGGCAAGCGGCTCGCGCTATGGACGGCGAACGTTCCCACGCCGCGACCCTCGTCGGCGCCGGCACGGGTCGACCTCGACTTCTGGTACTGGCGCGACGGCGAGCTCCCCACGCAGCAGCGCAAAGAGGCGCAGGACGCGCGCCACGGCACCTATCTCGCTCTGTACGATCTCGCCGCGCGACACCTGACGCAGCTCGGCTCGGCCGACGTTCCGGCGGTCTCGCTCGCCGGAAACACGCGCTACGCGCTCGGCGTCACGAGCGCCCCCTATGCGAAGCTCACCACCTGGGACGACTCGTACTCCGACGTGTACCGCATCGACGTCGCAACCGGCGCGCGGACGCTGCTGGAACGCAAGGTGAAAGGTCAGCCGCCGCGTCTCTCGCCGACCGGACGCTATGCGGTCGCCTACGACGAGCTGCGGCGCGCGTGGTACACCCTGCGCATCGCCGACGGTCGCAAGGCCTGGATCACCGCTGCGCGCACGCTGCGCGCCGCCGACGAAGAGGACGATCATCCCGCGCCGCCGCCGCCGTACGGTCTGGGCGGCTGGACGCCCGGCGACCGCGCCGTGCTGGTGTACGACCGCTACGACGTCTGGTCGGCTTCGCCCG
>CALEOJ010000070.1 GCA_937910425.1 uncultured candidate division WPS-2 bacterium | reverse complement strand
CCTCGCCGCACGCGAACTCGTCGCCGTCGTTTCCGACGACGCGAGCGAGGGTGCCGCTCGCCGGCGACTCGACTTCGTAGCTGATCTTGTCCGTCGACACCTCGAGCAGCGGCTCGCCCTCGCGCACCGCTTCGCCGGGCCGCTTGATCCAGCGCGCGATCGTCCCGCTGGCCATCGTCAGCCCGAGTTTCGGCATCGTGACGTCAATGGACACTAGAGCTGCTTTCGGACCAGGCGGCGGGCGGCGTCGGCGATCATCGGCGCCCTCGGATACATCGCTTCCTGGAGCACGGGCGCGAACGGGACGGGGACGTGCGCGGCGCCGAGCCGGACGACCGGCGCGTCGAGCTCGTCAAAGCACTTCTCGCCGATGAAGGCGGCGATCTCCGCGCCGACCCCGCCGACCCGGACCGCTTCATGCGCGACCACGACCCGATGGGTCCGCGCGACGGCGTCCGCGATCGCGCCGTAGTCGAGCGGCCACACGGTGCGCAAGTTGATCACCGTCGCATCGATGCCGTCGGCTTCGAGCAGCGCCGCCGCCTCGATCGCGCGGCCCACCGTGATGCCGTACGTAACGATGGCGACGTCGCTTCCGTCGCGCATCGTCTTCGCCTTGCCGATCGGCACGACGAAGTCGTCGTCGTCCGGGACCGGCCCCTTCTGCGGGAACAGCGCTTTGTGCTCGAAGTACAGGGTCGGGTTGTCGCTGCGAATCGCCGCCTTGAGCAGCCCCTTGGCGTCCTCGGCATCGGCCGGGACGACCACTTCCAGCCCCGGCGTGTGCACGAACCAGCCCTCGAGCGCCTGCGAGTGCTGCGAGCCGGCCGACTTGGTGATCCCGTCGGGCGCGCGGAGCGTCATCGGCACGATGCACTGCTCGCCGAACATGTAGCGCAGCTTCGCGGCTTGGTTCACCAGCTCGTCCATCGCGCAGGTGATGAAGTCGGCGAAATGCATGTCGACGACGGGACGGCAGCCGGTCAGCGCCGCACCGACGCCCGCGCCGACCAGCGCGGCCTCGGAGATCGGCGTGTCGCGCACGCGGTCGAGACCGAACTCTTGCGGCAGCCCTTTGAACTGACCGAAGATCCCGCCTTGCTTGGCGATGTCCTCGCCCATCAAGAAGACGGTCGCGTCGCGGCGCATCTCCTCTCGCATCGCCTCGAGCGTCGCCTCGGTAAACGAGATGGTGCGCATGGTCTAATGCCCGCTGCCCTGCGAACCGGCGCCGACGTTCGGGGCGAACGGGAGGAACTCGTCGCGCTCGCGGGCTTCGAAGTCGTGCACCGGATCGCCGGGATTGCGGTCGCCGGTATACGCGCCGAAGAACGCCTCGTCTTTCTCGGGCGCCGGCGAGCTGCGCGCGAATGCGACCGCGTCGGCGAACTCCTCGCGCGCCTCCGCCCAGACCCGTTCGAACTCGCCCGGCGAGAGCGCCTCGCCGAGCAGGCCCTGCATCCGCACGATGGGGTCCGAGGCCGTCATGACCTCCGCGACCTCGGCCTTTTGCCGGTAGCGCTCGGGATCGCCGATGTAATGGCCGCGCGCGCGAAACGTCTTGCACTCGACCAACGTCGGCCCGCCGCCGGAACGTGCCCGATCGACCGCCTCGCCGACCGCGTCGTACACCGCGAACCCGTCGAACCCGTCGACGATCGCCGACGGCATCCCGTAGCCGGCGGCGCGCGTTGCGACGTTCTCGATCTTCATCGTCTCGGCGGTCGACGTGGTCGATGCGTAGCGGTTGTTCTCCAGCACGAAGATCGCGGGGAGGTTCCAGACCGCGCACAGGTTCAGGTTTTCGTGGAAGGGACCGCGGTTGGTCGCGCCGTCGCCGAAGAAGCACACCGCGACCTGATCGGTCTTGCGCTGCACCGCGCTCAGCGCGGCGCCGGAGACCAAGCCGAAGCCGCCTCCGACGACGCCGTTCGCGCCGAGCATCCCCACCGAGAAGTCGGCGATGTGCATCGACCCGCCCTTGCCCTTGCAGATCCCGGTGGAGCGCGCGAACAGCTCGGCGACCATCCCGCGCATCGAGGTCCCCTTGGCGAGGGTATGGCCGTGACCGCGGTGCGTCGAGGCGATCGCGTCGTCGCGCCGCAGGTTCGCGCACGTCCCCGCCGCGACGGCTTCCTGGCCGATCGAGAGGTGCGCGAAGCCCGGGATCTCGCCGGCCAGAAAATGCTTTTCGATCCCCTCCTCGAGGACGCGAATGCGGATCATCGTGCGCAGGAGCGCGATCCCGAGATCGCGCCGCGCGCCGGCCGGCGCGGCAAGGGTCTTAGCCAAGGGAGACTCTCCGGTTGGCGGTGTCGAGCGCGCCCGTCGCGGCGCGCGCGGCGTCGAGGACGGCGTCCCGCACCGCGCTGCGCACCGCGCGGTAACGGAACGAGGGGACCGAGACGGAGACCGACCCGGCCGGGCTTCCATCGCCGGCGAAGAACGCCGCGCCGACGCAGCACACACCCTCGCAGAACTCTTCGAGGTCTTCGCCGTAGCCCCGGCGGCGGACGCGGTCGAGCTCCGACTCGATCGCGGTCATCGTCACCAGCGTGCGCGGCGTGATCCGCCGGGGCGGGTGCTTCGAGAAGTGCGCGCGGACGGAGCCTGCGTCGCGGTGCGCGAGCACCGCCTTGCCGAGGGCGCGGGCGTGGAGATCGCCGGAGTAGCCGCGGTGCAGCGCGTGGACGCGGACTCGCTGGCGCGACTCGACGATGTCGGTGATCACGACGTCCTTGCCGTGCAGCATCGCTAGGTAGGCGTTCTCGCCGGTCCGGGCGCCGAGCGCTCCGACGATCGCGCGCAGCTCGGGCTCGACCGGCCACGCCCGCCCGTAGGCGTCGCC
>CALEOJ010000069.1 GCA_937910425.1 uncultured candidate division WPS-2 bacterium | reverse complement strand
GATCTCTGCGCCAGCCGGGTCCGTAGGGTGCCCACGCGCGCGTAGGCGTCCTGCAGCCGGGCGAGCGGGATCTCGCCGGCGCGCACGGCAGCGACGATCGCACCGGCGGCCTCGTGCGCGAGCTCGAGGTGGTGGCTGATGAACAGCAGATCGGCGCCGGCGGCGAGCGCTTCGACCGCGCCGCGAACCGTCCCGACCCCGTTCGCGATCGCATCCATCTCCAGACAATCGGTCGCGACGACCCCTTCGAATCCGAGCTCTCCGCGCAGCAGGTCGGTCAGGACGCGATGCGAGAGCGTCGCCGGACGGTCGGTATCGAACGCTTCGACCACGATGTGCGCGCTCATCACGATCGAGGCCGCACGATCGGCGATCGCGCGCGCGAACGGAACGAGATCGCGCGCGCGCAGCGTCGCGGCGTCGGCGGCGATGCGCGGCAGCCCGACGTGGGAATCGTCCGCCGTCGAACCGTGACCGAGGAAATGCTTCAGCGCAGCGGCGATCCCGGCACGCTCCAGCCCGCGCGCGAATGCGCTCGCGAACGCGCCCACGCGCTCCGGCCGGTCGCCGTACGCGCGGGTCGCGATGACGGTGCTGCGCGGCTGCAGCGAAAGATCGGCGACCGGCGCGAGGTCCACGTTGATGCCGAGTCGCGCGAGGTCGCGGCCCAGCAGCCTGCCGAGCTGTTCCGCGAGCGCGATGTCATCGGTCGCCCCGACCGCCATCGCCGACGGCAGCGCCGCGACGCCTTCGCCGATTCGCTCGACGCGGCCGCCTTCCTGATCGACGGCGATGAGCGGTGCCGGCGAGCCGAGCGCGCGCAGCGCGGCGACGAGATCGCGCAGGTCGTCCGGCGTGCCGACGTTGCGTGCGAACAGGATCAGCGCGCCGGGATCGAACGCGCGCAGCGCTTCGAGCGGTGCCGTGCCGGCGGTCGTACCGGCAAATCCGACTCCGATCACGCCGCGCGCAAGCGCGGCGGGATCAGCGGGCGGAGTCATCCGTCAGTGCTTGACGAGCCGGATGATCTGCGCGACGATTTTCCCGGCGGTTTTCGAGATGAAGATCCGCACCTTCGAGCCCTTCGACACGTCCGAAAGCGTGTGATAGCCCGGGTCGTCGGACTGCACGCTGGTGGTCGGCATCGTCGCCACCTCGACGCGCCCCTGCGTCGTCGAGTCGACCGTCACGATCCCGCGCTGATAGTCGACGCTGGCGACCCGGCCTTCGAGCACACCGCCGTCTCGCGCGGGCCCCGGAGCGGGTACGGTCGCGCTTGCGATCGGGCTCGGCGGAGGCGCCGCAAGCGTTGCCGCAGGGATCAACAACAAGCCGAGAATCGTACCGGCAACGACGAGGCGGGCCATCACCCTGTGATAACGCGGCGAACATTGCCGTTCGTTTCGGCCCAACGACACGCGTGAACTGTGCGTCATTCGCCGATCGTCCCGACCGACCGCAAGTACGCTTCGCGCGCTCCGGGTGCATTCGACTTCACGGCGGCACGCGCGGCTCTCGCGGCGATGATCGCCTCATCGTCGGCGGGCTTCCCGCCCAGGACGACGCGCAGGGCGAGCAGCGCCTCGTCCGCCGCGCGGGCCCCGAGCGCCTCGAGCGCACGGTAGAACGGCTGCGCCTTCGCATCGGGCGAGCGGTCGCGGAGCGCCGCGGCGATCGCGTCTGCCTTGCCCGGCCGACCGTCGAGGAGGTAGCCGTCGAGAGGGTGCAGTTCCACCACGATGCGATTCGCGGTGCGTCTGCTCACGCTTGCCGCGGCGATCGCGATCCTCGCCGCAGCACCGCCGCCCGACCCGCTCGCCGCGCTCGCCGCCGCGAACGGCCACCCTGCGCCGCTCCATTTGCGAGCCGCCGGCAAGCGCGTCGTCGAGGGACGCACCGTCACGACGGTCGTCGACCAGCTCGGCCCGCAGCGCCTGGTGCGCCGCTGCATCAACGAGGTCTGCGGCGGAACGTGGTTCGACGGTTCGCGGGAGTGGACGTTCGGGCTGAACGAGGTGCTGCTTCCGGAGGAGACCGACGAGGCGACGCTGGTCGAACGCACCTTGGCCGAGATCGTCTCGTACGCGTTCGCGGAACCGGCGTTCCGGAGCGCGGGCGGGACGGTCGTGCGCGAAGGATCCGATCGCTGGCGCGTCCGCGCCCGGGACGGCGCCGAGCTGATCGCGATCCTCGATCCCGCCTCGCGAGCGATCCGCCGCGTCGAGATCCCCGGCGGACGGGGGGTCGCAACCTACGGTCGTGAGGTTCGCGCGGGTGGCGCGGCGTTTGCGCTCGATCGCAGCGGGCCGCTCGAGACGGGTCCGCTCGACGAGGTCGTGGTCGTCTCCGGAGCGATCGCCCTGCCAGCGGGCATCGTCGCGGCGATCGCGGGCGACGCGCCGCTCCCGCTCAGCGACGATCCGATCCCGATCGTGCCATGTACCCTCGGCGGCCGCGCCGCGCGCTGCCTGCTGGACAGCGGCGCCACGCCGAGCGCGGTGACGCTGGCCTTCGCCGAGCTGCTCAAGCTGGAGCCGCACGGCGAGCTCGAGATCTCCGGACTGGGGCGCTTCGCGACCGGGTTCGTCGAAACGGATCCGCTCGAGCTGGGTCCCGCGCGCTTCGAGCGCGGGCGCTTCGCGGTCATCCCGCAGTCCAGCGCGGCGCACTTCGACGTCGTCGTCGGGAGCGATCTGCTGGGGCGGGTCCGGCTCGTGCTCGACCGCGGGCGGCCCACGGCACGCGTCCTGCCGAGCGGCGGCGCC
>CALEOJ010000068.1 GCA_937910425.1 uncultured candidate division WPS-2 bacterium | reverse complement strand
GTGCGATCCAACCGCACATCGGCGTCGGCGACCTCATCGTCACGACCGGCGCAGTGCGCCTCGACGGGGCGAGCCATCACTTCGCGCCGGCGGCGTATCCAGCGGTCGCGGATTTCGACTGCACGACCGCGCTGGTCCGCGCCGCGCGCGACGCCGGGCGGCGCGTGCACATCGGCATCACCGCCTCGTCCGATACGTTCTATCCGGGCCAGGAGCGCTACGACACGTTCTCGGGGCGCGTCGATCAGGATTGGCAAGGTTCGCTGCAGCGGTGGCAGGACCTCAACGTGCTGAACTACGAGATGGAGGCGGCCACGCTGTTCACGATGTGCTCGGCACTCGGTTTGAGAGCCGGTGCGATCACCGCCGCCCTCGTCAACCGCGCCCGCAGCGCGGAACGGCCCGCGCAGAACGCGCTCGAGCAGATCGAGCGCGACCTGATCGAGACCGTCGTCGACGCGGCCCGGATCCTCACCGCTGCTTGACGGCGATAACGGCGTTGCCCGGGCGCGAGGCGCGCGTGGTGTGAGGCGGCGCTACGCGCTACGCGCGGCGTGTTGCGCCGGAAACCTCTCGTGTTCGCTTCTCGGTGCAGAACGCACCGGGCGTCGCGATGGCCCAGACGCTGCTGCCGCGCAACCTCGGTACGGCGCTCGGCCTGATGAACGGCGTCGCGTTCGGGCTCGGCTCGCTCGGCGTCGCGGTGCTCGGCTTCATCGTCACGCGATCCGGCCCCGACGCCGCGCTCACTCTCGTCGCGTTCGCACCGCTGTTCGCGGCCGTCGCGTATGCGTTCGTGGGCGCGCGCCGGTCCGCCCGAACATCCTAAGCGACGATTTGCCATGCGCTCGTTGAACCAATATCCGCCAGCTCTACAAGCGCGCGATCAAGTTCCGCGGACCTCGTTTGCCTTGGGGGAGGGCCATCGATGATCCGACGACTGCTTCTTGCCGCTGTCCATAACGCTTGCTCTTCACGGTTTGATCTGACGGATGACATCGTTGAACGTGTCAGTAACATACAGTTCGTCGTTAGCGGAGTCATACGTGATGAACGACGGACTGAAGAAGAGCGCGCTCGTGCCGGAGCCGTCGGCCCACGTCGGCGGCTGGCCGCATGTGAGGTGATTTCCCGCGATCGTCGTTACGGCACCCGCGAGTGTGACCTGACGGATAGCGCAGTTTCCCGAATCCACAACGTAGAGATTACCGTTGCTTGAATCGTACGTAAGCCCTTCGGGGACGTTGAAGAGCGCGCTCGTGCCGGAGCCGTTGGAGAACCCGCACGTGCCGGGATTGCCTGCGATCGTCGTCACGGCTCCAGCGGTTGTGACCTGGCGAATCGCACAGTTTTTGGAATCCGTAACGTAGAGAGCCCCGTTGCTCGGGTCGTACGCAATCCCTTCGGGGTGGTTGAAGAGCGCGCTCGTGCCGGAGCCGTCGGAGAACGTTGGAGACTGACCGCACGTGCCGGGATTGCCTGCGATTGTCGTCACGGCTCCAGCGGTTGTGACCTGGCGAATCGCGCAGTTTCCGGAATCGGTAACGTACAGGTCCGCAGTGGCTGAGTCATATGCAATACCGGCCGGAGCGTTGAAGTGCGCCCCGGTACCGGAGCCGTCGCCGAAACTGCACGGCGTGTCCGATTGCTGCGAGTTACCAGCGATGCTGGTGATTGTGCCACTCATGGTTATCTGGTCGACGTTGCATTGCACGGGGTTCGTCACATAGAGGTTGTTGTCAGTCGGGTCATAGGCAATACCGGTGGGAAAGATTCCGGCAATACCGCAGATGCTCGTGTTACCAGCGATCGTTGTAACGGCCCCGGCGAAGGTGACCTGACGAGCCATACAGTTCCCGGTATCGGCAACGTAAAGAGCGGCGTTACTCGGATCGAATGCGATACCCGCAGGGGTTCTGAACAGCGCATTCGTACCGGTTCCGTTCGAAGAGCCTGCCGTTCCGGGGTTTCCGGCTATGGTGTTCGTGGTGCCGGCCGACGCGGAGGTTGGCGTCGGTGATGGTGATGGCGTCGGCGTCGGGCTCGCGCCGGTCGTGTAATAAAGCGCGAACCAATAGGTCACGCCGCCGGTCAACGTAACTGCGTTGCTCGTTGCGGGGAAGGTGAGGGTCGAGCCGCTGACCGTCGCCGGACCGACCGCTGTCAACTGAAAGCCCAAACTCGCCTTGGTCGGATCGTAGAACGCGAAATAGTAAGAGACACCGCTTTGCGCCGCGCTCGGAAGCGTGATCGTGAAGCTGGGCGTCGTCGGCCACGACATCGTCGACGACAGCGTAAGCGAAAAATAGAAGACCGGCGTGTCGGTGACTTGCAGAGGACGGCGACCGCGGCTGAGAACGGTCGGTAAGCCCGCCGGTAAGGTCGTCGACGTCGTGACGGTAAGCGCCGACCCGCCAGTCGTTGCCGCCGGGACGGTCAGCGTTCCGGCGTATCCGCTCGCTTGCGCAGCGGTAAACAGCGTCAGCGTCCCGCCGCCGGCCGGGATGACGAGCCCGCTTGGCATCGGCGACGGCGTCGGCGTCGGCGTCGGTGCCATGGTCGACGCAGTTCCGCCCGATCCGCTGCACTGGGCGAGGGTAACGGCGAGTGCGGCTATGGCTATGAGGCCAAGAATCTGAACCTTCGCACGCAGCATTTCGCATCTTGCTTTCGCAGAGCCGTCTAAGTCGGGATTCCCCTATGACCGCCCTATTCGAGGTGGCGCCGGGGATTCCGGCGATTTCCGGATCACACGACGGTCGAAGTCGGGCCTGAGAATGCCATCCTGAGCTTCACCCGCCGGGTTCGTCACTTTGGCGTCACATCATCAGTGCAAATCACCTGATAATTACACCTCAGCCGTCCTGGTTCTAGCGATCTGACGCTGTCTCGATCTGAATTTCGGAGCGTGAGCGCCGCGGAGGTGTGGCCTTGCGGGTATGGTAGCGCTGTGCTACCATCGAGGCAATAGGCAGCCCCGTCCACGACCCGGCTAGGGTAAGAGAGCTGGCTTCGAGCGAGGCGACCCGTGCCATTACGCTCAGTGCGGAGGACGGATGCTACGAGTTAGGGCTTACGCTCGAGGACCTCTGGACCGCGCTGGGCGATTTGGACGGCCCGAACTGCCGCTTCTACAAATCGATGCCGTCGGACAAGCGTCCCGACGACCTCTTCGACGTCTACGAACTCTTCATTGGTCCGCATGCAATCTATCTCAAGTTCAAAGTCACGGACCGGCCGACCGGATCCGTCCTCGGCGTCGTCTCTTTCAAGCGCAATGAACACTACCACTGACAGCTGCGTCAGCTGTGATTCAAGCGACGTTCACGAAGTCGTCAGCGATCGTACGATCAACGTCGGCACGTACAGCGTCACGATTCCGACCGTTCCGCATATAGAGTGCGGCGGTTGCGGGCAGTCGTATCAGACGGGCCAGCAGGCGAAAGCGCTCGATGCAGCGGTCGTCGACGCGCGAAGGCGCCATGAAGGCCTCCTTGCTGGAAGCGATATCCGAAGGATTCGCCTTTCGGTGAGTCTCTCGCAGTCAGACCTGGAAGAGGCGCTTGGAATCGGGCCAAAGACGCTCGTGCGATGGGAGAACAACACGAGCGTTCAGAGCAAATCCATCGATGACGTGCTCAGACTCATCGAACTCGATCCCGACAATTTACGATTGTTGGTCCGTATTCGCTCGGCGGCACGTGCTGACGTGTTCGAGCGCAAGCTCTCACCCCAGGATAGTATCAAAGCCGGCGAGCTCGAAGCCGCCATTCTCGGCGGCTTGGAGAACGCGTCAGACACGTTGGGAGACGAGCTAACGCGAAGCATCGCGCATGCGGTGTTGGCTGCCCTTCTCACCTACCGACACGACAAAATCGAGAAACTCGCCGTCGAGAAGCGCATCGCCTAAACTGGGTCGTTTTCGCGCGGCTGCTCGTCCGGCCGAGGGAGCCGATTCGAGGAAGCGCTCGTGCTACAATTCGGGTATGACGCGCGAGATCAGTGAGCGGGAGCTGCGTAACAGCAGCGGCGAGGTTATGCGGGCGCTTGACATCGGCGAGACTTTCGTGTTGACGCACAACGGAGTTCCCGTCGGAGAGCTGACGCCGCTGCGACGCCGGAGCTTCGTCCCGAAGGCGACCGTGCTCGCCGCGTTCGCGAATGCGCCGGCCGTCGATCCCGGGCAATTCCGGGCCGACGTGGATACCTTCGCGGATCAGAACCCCGCGCCGGGTGGTTGATCGCCCGCGGCTTGATCGACCGTCGGTTTCGTAGACCTAGGTCTTTGTCGGATTCTCGGCAGCCCGTGCTGCTACGTCCGGCGGAAGACGATTGCGGTCTGCGTCGCATTGGGGTAGAAAGAACCCAGGACTTCGAGAATATCTTCCCATTCGGCGGGATACGATCCGGCCAAGACCTGGACCGCATTTCGCCAGTTGTGGATCTCATTCTTGCGCTGGACTTCTTCGGGAATGAGCCCCGGGGGCACATCTCGCATCCTGCTGTGAATCGGCGAGAGCGTTCGAGAGAATCCTCTTCCGGCACGCCGACGGCAGGATCCGACAACGATCTCCACGGGTGCTCCCGAGGTCATAGCGGCATCCTCACAGGATAGTGTGCCAACTGTGTGGCCTTCAGATTAGGAAGGCGGGGAGCGACGTGCAGCGCTCGACCTCCATCCTAAGAACCCTGGAAGCACCGGCCCGAGTCCGCTCCGTTAACGAACGACTACCACCGAAGTTGCGCTGCGGCCGAACTCGTCGGGGCGGTCGACGAGGTGCGCGTCGGCCCCGGGCCAGGCGAAGGTGCCGGGGGTGACCGTGCGGGCGAGGTAGTGCAGGCGGTAGACGCCGGCGTCGAGGTGGTCGGCGTACGCCTCGATGCGGTCGACGCGGATCTGCTGGTCGCCGATCTTCCAGTCGGTCGCCGGGGTCTTCAGCGCCTTCGAGGTCGTCGCGAACGAGGTGTCGACGGCTTCGAAGCCGGCCGGCAGCGCGTCGCTGATCAGCACCCGCTCGACCGGATGATCGCTGACGATCTGCAGTTCGATGTCGTAGACGTGCGCGGCCGGGAGCGTTAGCGACGACGCCGGTGCCGTGAGGCCGAGCGTCGCGAGGATCGGTGTGGTGTTCGCTTCGCGCACGAGGCGCGTGATCCGCAGCCCGTTGAGGCGCCCCGGCGCGCTGCCGGGAAGGCGATAGGTGTAGGTGACGGCCCAGTGCAGCGTGCCGGCGCCGTCCTTCACGAGCGTCACGTCGCTCTTGCCGGTGGGGAGATCGCGCATCGGCACGTTCGCCGTGCGCTGCGCCGCGTGCGCGCCGCTGAACGTCTCGTGCGCGACCGTCTTGCCGCCGACCGCCGCGGTCGCGGTGAAGTTCGCCGGGCGGTCGCGTGCGGCGAGGTCGACCAGAGCGTTCAGGCCCGCCGCGTTCTCGCAGGCGC
>CALEOJ010000067.1 GCA_937910425.1 uncultured candidate division WPS-2 bacterium | reverse complement strand
ACCTCCGTCGTGCGTTCAGGAGCGTGCCGGCATCGATGCGGCGGTGAGGATCGTGCCGCCGCGAAGGAGGGCTTCCCGCACGTCGGCGATCCTCTCGGCATCACGCGCCATCGCGGAGAACGTGGTCCGCTCGCGCTGTGCGAGCGCCGCGGCGATCCCCGCGGCCTCGCCTTCCTCGATCGTCGTCGGGATCACGCGCGCGCTGCCGGCGGCGATGTGCGTCGCGCTGATCGCCGGCGAGGCGAGGATCACGTTCGTGAGGTCGCGCGGGACGAGCGTTCCGAACGGGATGCCGTAGACGTGGCGGACCGGCGCGTACGCGAGCCGTTCGTCCGCCGTGACCGGGTGCAGATCGAGCGGGTACGAGCTCAGCCCGATCGTGTCATTCGGGATCGTTCCGCCCCAGACGTTGCTTGCCGTCAAGCGCTCCACGCCCGAGAAATGACGCGTCTCGCGGACGTAGACGGCGCCGGCGTAGCGGCCCAGCGTCGCGTCTTCGAAGCCTGCCACATGCACGCGCAGGAACGCGATCAGCCGCGGCGTCTCGCGCTCCGCGATCGCACGTGCCCGCGCAAGGTCGAGATCCGAGCGGCCGTCGATGCCGAGCACGTCGATCGCGTTTACGGTGATGTCGCCGTTCGGTTCGCGCCCCGCATTGAGGTCGCGGACGATGACGTCCGGCGAGAGCGGACGGTACGCGCGAAGCACGCGGGCGTAGCCCCACGCGCGCCGGTCGCTCGCGCCGCCCGGTCCGTCAATCGCTGCGTCGTAGCCGGTCTCGATGTGCCGCCAATCGACGCCGTGCAAGGTGAACATGAGCGTCACGGGCTGCATGCGGTCGTCGGCGCCGGTGTCCTGGCGCCCGAGGTCGTAGCGTGCCCCCGCCAGCGCCGCGACGTCGCCGTTGTCTGTCGCGTCGACGACCTCGTCGGCGGTCAGCGTAAACGTGCCGCCCGTTGCGCGTGCGAACGTGACGGCCGCGACCGTCGACCCCGTTGCGCCGCGCTCGGTGCGCACGCTGCTCGGACGTGCTTGCAGGATCACGTGAATTCGCGGCTCGCGCGCGACCAGGCCCGCGAAGACGCGCGCCGCGTCGTCGGGTGTGAACGCGTCGCCGAGCGCCGCGTGGATCTCGCTGAAGAGCCCGCCCTGGATCGGGCTGCCGCCGGGCGCGACGTTGAGGTCCCATTGGTCCATCATCGCGTCGGTGAGGATGCCGCCGAGCTCCGGCCGTCCGGCGACCAGGATGACGTCGGCGCCCTGGCGTGCCGCGGAGACCGCGGCAGCGACGCCGGCGGGTGTGCCTCCGACGACGAGCACGGCGCCCGCGCTCTGCGCAAACGCGCCGCGCCCGGTCGCGCACACGAAGAGCGCGGCTAGGGCGACGGCTCCGGCGAAGCGTTGAGGCATGGTCGTTCTATCAACGGAGGGCGCCGCACGATCGGTGCGCCGCCGCCACGTGCTTCACCCAGACGTTACTTTCGTCGCGGGGCTAACCGCCCACAGGTACGCGTGCGCGCGAACGTCCGGCGGGAAGCCGCCGCCCTCGAACAGCGGCCGGAAGCGCCGCTCGAACCGCACACGTTCCTCGGCGGTGTAGCACTCAGCGAGCGCCGTGCTGAGCGTCGGGGCACCCGGGAGCATCGCCGTGGCGAGCGCGGCGTCCCAGCTCACCGCAACGGACGCGACTTGTTCGAGGTGCAGGCGCACCTGCACGTCCGTGAACCCCGCACCGATCGCGAACCGCAGCAGGCCCCGCTCGTCGAAGTTGGTCAGCGGGTGCTCCCGGATGCCGTCGAGCGTGTCGGGCAGCGCGAGCGCGTGCCAGCGATGCAGCAGTGCGAGATCGGGATCTACCGTCTCGAGCGCCTGACGCATCGCCGTAAGCCGGAATGCGGTGTCGCGAAAGATGGGCTCCGCGATCGAGAGCCGGCCGCCGGGACGAAGTACGCGCCGAACCGCCGCGAACGCCGCGACCTTATCCGGAACGTACGCGAGCGCGGCGCGCGCGACCACCGCATCGACCGATGCGTCGGCGAGCGGGGTCAGCGACGCCGCGTCGGCGACCGCAAACGTCGCGCGGTCGAGCGCACCGCGATCTCGGACGGCGTCCCGCGCACGCTCGACCAGCACTGGGGAAACATCCGCGAAGAGGACGTGTACGCCCGGTCGCTCCAGCGCGGCCAGGCCCACGAGGCCCTCGCCGCAGCCGACATCCGCGACGACATCGCCCGGCGCGAGCGGCAGACGCTTCAGCACGCGGTCGGCGAACACGCGCGTTTCCGCGCTGATTACCGCCGCCCGCGCCGGATCGCCGCCGCTTCGCTCGCGGCCGAGCCAAGCGGACCAGCGGTCTTCGGGCGCAGCCACCCAGTTTTCTTGCGACACCGCGCGGCACGTTCCTCGCGCGAGTAGGCGTCACTCCGGAGAGGGGGAGATTCGAACTCCCGGTACCTGTTACAGTACGCTCGCTTTCCAAGCGAGTGCATTCAACCGCTCTGCCACCTCTCCGCGGCCGGTTGCTCAATTCACGCCGCCGGGCGCGAACGCCTCGCGGGGTCAGATGCCGGCGGGATGCCAGATGGTCTTGAGCTCGGTGTAGGCGAGCACGCGCTCCAAGTCGTCGTACGCGCCGGCGAACCATGCCTCGCGTGCGGGCGCGTCCTCGAAGCGCGTGCGCTTCACGTTCTCGGCGCCGAGCTCGCCGAGCCGCTTCTCGGCCTCGCGGTCGAGTCCGAACGCGCCGAGCGCGTTGACGTCCATATGTCCCGCCAGTACCGGGCCCAGCTCGGCGCGCGTTCCGGTGAGAAGGTTCGCGGCGCCGGCGGGGAGATCGCTGGTCGCGAGGCACTCGGCGAAGACGACCGCGCTGCGCGGGTCGCGCTCGCCGGCGACGACGACGACCGCGTTGCCGCTGACCAGCACCGGCAGGACCGCGGTGACGAGCCCCAGCAGGACGGGCTCGTCGGGCGCGAGCAATGCGACGACGCCGGTGGGCTCGGGGGTCGAGAAGTTGAAGTGCGGACCGGCGACCGGATTGCGCGTCGACGCGAGGGCGAGGTACTTGTCGCACCAGCCTGCGTACCAGACCGCCCGGTCGATCGCCGCGGCGACCTCGCGCTTCGCCTCGGCCTCCTTGACGGTGCCGCCGATGACGAGCTGCTCGGCGAGCTCCGCCTTGCGGGCCTCCATCATCTCCGCCAGCCGGTAGAGGACCAGCCCGCGCAGCGCAGGCGTCTGCCCCGCCCACTTGGTGTGCGCCGCCCGCGCGGCCACGACCGCATCCCGCACGTCCTTCCGCGAGGCGTGGGCGACGTTCTCGCCGTCGATCTGATCGCTGCGGCCCGACTCGCTGCGCGCGAACGCCCCGTTGATGTAGAGCTTGTACATCTTGCGGATCGGAACGCGGCCGTTGGGCTTCATGGGTCGAATGTTCCGGCGTGGAGCCGCGCTTCCTCGGCCCGGGCCTCGCCTGGAACTCCCGGACCGCGGTGGCTGAAGCGGGCGGCGGGCGGGTACAGTCTCGTGAGAACGTCGAGCCGAACCGAGGGAGAATTCGTACCGTGACAACGACCAACCACAGTCAGCCGTTCCTGAGCGACGTCAAGGAGCTCCGGCGCCGCGCGCGCCAGCAGATCGAAAAGGGTGCGGTCACGCAAGACTACGGGCTCGACCCGAAGCAGGCGATCGAGCTGCTGCAGAACGCCCTCGCGACCGAGATCGTATGCGTCCTGCGCTACACGATGCACAGCGTCGCGGCGACCGGAATCGCGAGCCAGGGGCCCAAGGAAGAGTTCGCGCAGCACGCCGATGAGGAGCGCGAGCACGCAGCGAGGATCGCGGAGCGGATCAATCAACTGGGCGGTACGCCGAACTTCAATCCGGAAGGGTTGGTGACGCGCTCGGCCTCGCAGTACGGCAGCGACGATTTGGACCTGGTCGGCATGATCAAGGAGAATCTGATCGCCGAGCGGATCGCGATCGAGCATTATCGTGAGTTGGTCACGTTCTTCGGCGATAAGGATCCGACGACGCGGACGATGATGGAAGATATCCTCGCGGTGGAAGAAGAGCACGCCAACGACATGTCGGACCTGCTCTCCGCCCACGGAGGAAAATAGCCGCCTCCGTCACGATAACGTTCGCGTGGAGCTGATCTGCGTCCGACACGGCCGGACGGCGTGGAATGCGGACAACCGCTTCCAAGGGCATAGCGACATTCCGCTCGATGACGAGGGCCGCGCGCAAGCGACGGCCCTCGCCGCGTTGCTGCGCGATCAGCGCATCGATGAAGCGGTCTCGAGCGATCTCTCCCGCGCGGCGGAGACCGCACGGATCGTGCTCGGCCCGCGCGAGATGCCGCTGCGCCTCGATCCGGACTGGCGCGAGATGCGGTTCGGCGACTGGGAAGGGCTCACGTGGGCGCAGATACGCGCGGCGAACCCGCAGCTCGACGCGGCCAACGCGACTACGGTGAAGAGGTACACGCCGGGGGGCGGCGAGAGGTTCGACGAGCTGGCGGAACGCGTCCGCCGCGGGGTCGACCGCATCGCCGCCGAGGTGCCGGACGACGGCGTCGCGCTGGTGGCCACGCACGCGGGGCCGCTGCACGCGCTGCTCAGCGTGCTGCTCGGCGACGAGCTCAAGGTTCGCTTTCTGACCGCGTCGGTCACGCGCTTCCGGCGTACGAACGGCGTGTGGACGCTCGCGCGGTTAAATCAGACGGCTCACGACGCTTCGTGATCGTTCGTTCAGGGACCGGGCGCCGGGAGCGCTTCGACGCTCGCGCGTAACGCGGCGTCGTCGATGCCCTCGATCTCGACAAGCTTGCGCCGTCCGCGTCCGCCGTGCAGAATGCGGACTCGGCCGGGCGCCACGTCGAGCCAGCCGGCGACGGCGTGGACGATCGCGTCGTTCGCCTTGCCGTCGACGGCGCGGTCGCGGACCGCGACGACGACGTCGCCGGCGCGCCGCGAAATCCCGGCGACCCGGGCGCCCGGCTTGGCGACGATCTCCAGGCGTGTGCTCACCGCCCGGGGAACCCCGCCCGAGTGAGCCTCGCGACCCGCCAGAACCGGCTGAATCTTCCGCTCGGCGAGCGCGCGCCGGACGAGATCAACGTGATCGTCGAGATCCCCAGCGGCTCTCGGAACAAGTACGAGTACGACAAGTCGCTCGACATCTTCCGGCTCGACCGCGCGCTCCACTCCCCGATCTTCTATCCCGGCGACTACGGCTTCGTGCCGCGCACGCTCGCGCTCGACGGCGATCCGCTCGACGTGCTGATCATGGTCTCCGAACCGACGTTCAGCGGTTGCCTGGTCGCCGCGCGCCCGATCGGGCTCCTACGGATGATCGACGACGGCAAGGAGGACGACAAAGTCCTCGCGGTGCCGGTCGGCGAGCCCGACTATGCCGACGTCCACAACTACACGCAGATCTTCTCGCACCAGCTGCGCAAGATCCAACACTTCTTCGAGACTTACAAATTGCTCGAAGGAAAGCAGACCAGCACCACGGGCTGGGATGACGCCGCGATGGCACGCCGCGTGATCATGGAATCGGCACAGCGCTTCGACGATAGCGCCGGCCAATAGACTGCGAGGTCAGATGTCAGGGTCGTCGTACGCATCCTTGCGATCGCGCACGGCGAATACGGAGATCGCGTTGCTCTCCCTGCGGAACAGCACGCGACAGGCGCCCGGCCTTGGACGGGCGTGGGCTGTCGGGCTCTTTAGACCGCCCGGCTCTGGCGCTAGAGCCTTAGCTCCGTGCGAACCTGCTCGAGCGACATCCGCGACCCGTCATCGAGCACTGCAGCCTCGGCCACGGCGGCCAGGTCGTCGTCCGTAGCCGTTTCGTCGGGGGCGAGCAACATCGCCAGGAGCGCGGCATCGCCAGCACGCGCGGCGGCAACGACCTCGTCCGTGACGACGATCGGCCTACCAAGGGGGACGACCCGCGCAAGAAGTGCCTCAGCGTCGAGTGTTTCGCGGTCATCGGCACCGAGGGCGACGAGCCGATCGTGAATAGTCACGCCATCATATTCTTTGGTTCGGCAGCTGTGTCCCGCGTCCGTCGCTTCACGAAGGACGAACGCCAAGCGATGCGGGATCCGGCGCGATCTGCGCAATGCCTTCGCTTAGCGCCGGAATCTCGCCGGCGAGTGCGGCGGCGAACAACTCGGCGGTGTCGACGAGCCGCGGGCCGGGGCGGTTGACGAACGCGTTGCCGTCCATCGCGTAGGCGCGTCCTTCGCGCACGGCGCGGAGCGCATTGAACGCGCGCGCGGCGTCGGGCGGAAGGGCAGCGATCTCGCGCTGCGTCCGGGCGAGATCGAAGCCGCACGGCGCGACGACCACAACGTCGGGATCGGCGAGCGCGATCTCCGCCCACGACATGACGCGGCTGTTCGCGCCGGGATTGCCGAGCACGGGGACGCCGCCGGCGAGGTCGATCAAGCCGGGCGTCCAGTGGCCGGCGCTCATCGGCGGGGCGGGGCCCTCC
>CALEOJ010000066.1 GCA_937910425.1 uncultured candidate division WPS-2 bacterium | reverse complement strand
GGCAGCCGCATCAACGTCGACTGCGGCGCGACGAACCTGGGGGCGCTGCGCAGCCGCGTGCGCGAGGAGATCGCGCGCTCGACCGGTCCGGTCGTCGGCGTCGCGTTCGACGGCGACGCCGACCGGGCACTGTTCGTCGACGAGACGGGCGAGGTGCTCAGCGGCGACCACGTCATGCTCGTGCTCGCGCGCGATCTCGCGCAGCGCGGTGAGCTCCCGGGCAACACCGTCGTGGGCACGGTGATGTCGAACATGGGGTTCGAGAAAGCGCTCGAGCGCGAAGGGATCCGGCTGGTGCGCGCGGCGGTCGGCGACCGCTACGTGCTCGAAGCGCTGCGTGGGGGCGGATACCGTTTCGGGGGCGAGCAGTCGGGCCACGTGATCGATCTCGAACGCGGGACGACCGGCGACGGACCGATGACCGCCGTGACGCTGTTCTCGACCGCGGTCCGTGCGCGGCGCTCGCTGCACGAGCTCGCGTCGGGACTGACCGTCTATCCGCAGGTGCTGCTGAACGTTCGCGTCGCCGACAAGGCGATCGCCGACCATCCCACGGTGCGCAACGCGATCGCCGCCGCCGAACGCGAACTCGCGGACCAGGGCCGCATCCTGGTCCGTCCCTCGGGTACCGAACCGCTGGTCCGCGTGATGGTCGAAGGCAGCGACGGTCCCCGGACCCACGCCGTCGCAGAGTCGGTCGCAGCCGCGATCCGCGCCCTGGGCTAGCCAGGCCATGTGGCGGACCCCGAACCCGTTTTTCTTTACCTGGGGCCGGGCCGGGCGGGGAGGAGATGGCGATCCGGAGCGCCTACCCCCATCCTGTGGTCCCAGTTTCTGGGGCTACCGGTCCGGCGAAACGTCTAACGGTTCGGCGGATTCGTACATACCTGCTATTGGATCACGGAGTCCGGCCTAGCGCGCCGGAGCGGGGGACTACCCAGGGCAGGGGTTAACGCGCCGGTCGGCGCGCGGGCGATTTCTTCCGTCCGAACCCGTCAACTAACCCCGTACGTGTGGAAGAAGGAGCAGTTTTTGCATCGTTCCATCCTCGCCGGGTTGTTCGTTTGCATTCTCTCGGCTGGTCTGACCGCCGTTGCGAGTGCCGAACCGACGGGTGAACCAGGTGCTCCGGCCGTCGCGACGACGTCCGTGACGAGCGCCTCCGAGATGGCGGCCCCGACCGACGGCGCCGACCTCGTCATGTGGAATGCCGCCCCTGAGAAAGCCGACGAATCGGCGGCGTCGACGACCAATTCGGTCGCGCCGGCCCGGGTGACGCGTTTGCTGAAGCTTCAAAAATTTGCCGGCGGGATCGCCGCCCGCGGCGCCGCGATGGCGTCGCACCTCACCAAGAACGCGATGCGGTTTCTGGGCGTCCGGTACTCGTTCGGCGGCACGTCGACGTACGGGTTCGACTGCTCCGGCTACACGCAGCACGTCTTCGCGATGATGGGCGTGCGCTTGCCCCGCATGGCCGACGAGCAGTACTACGCCGGGAAGACGTTCGCCGGCCAGCCGAAAGCCGGCGACCTGGTGTTCTTCCACACCTACGCGCCCGGCGTCTCGCACGTCGGAATCTCGCTCGGCGGCGACCGCTTCGTCCACGCCTCCTCGAGCCACGGCGTGATGATCTCCAATCTGCACGACTCGTACTGGGGCCGGCGCTACGTCGGCGCAAAGCGCGTCGTCAACTAACGTCGAATCCCGTTGCCGGTATGAACGACGGCAGCGGCGATGACCTCGATCTCCGGCAACGAGCGGCCAACGCGTACATCGTGTGGCCGCTCGCCGTGTTGGACCTCGTCCGCGAGCCGGCCCAGGCGACGGCGTGGTCGCGCCTGCACACGCGCCAAGCCTTCGTCTACGGCGTCGTCGCGAGCGTTGCGTACGTTGTGCTGCTCGCGCTGCCGCTGCTGCTGCTGCTCGCGATCCCGCCCCTCGCCGCCTCGACGACCGCGGTCGTGATCCTCTACGCGATCGGCCTGCTGGCCGACATACTCGGCGCGTTCGCGCTGCTCGGCCTCTCGCTCAGCTTCCGGGAACGTGCGCTGCGCGGCGAGCTGTTCGCGATCCCGTACGTCACGCCGATCGCCGACCGCGTCTTCCGGATCGCACGCTAGCCGGGTCCGAGGGAACCCCTCGGACGGGGCGAGAACCCCATACGCCGCGCAATGGGGCGTCGCCAAGTGGTAAGGCAGCGGGCTTTGAATCCGCCATTCGTTGGTTCGAATCCAGCCGCCCCAGAAGCCTACATCTCGCCTTCGGCTCGCTGTAGGCCGGCATGACCCGCGTAACGGACGCGGGTCAGCCTCATGGCCTGAGTGGCTCGCAGGAACGGTAAGGTCCTCGCGCAAGTTCGGGGCCATGCGTAGCGCGCCGTTCTCCTGCCAGCGCCGGCTCGCGGTGCTCGCCCTCGCCTGTGTGGTCCTCGTCGCCGGCGCGTCGTTCCCGGCCACGGCCGCCGATGCTCCCGCGGCGGCGCAGGCCGACGACGCTGCCAACGGCTACACGCGGGCGCAGGGTCTCTTCCACGAGCGCAAATTCCGCGACGCCGTTGCCGCGCTCGATGCGTTCGTGGCGGCGCACCCGCGCGACGCCCGCGCCCTCGTGCTGCGCGGCGACGCCAAGGCCGACCTCGGCGAGAACGCGGACGCGCTCAAGGACTACAACTCGGCGATCAAGATCGAACCCGAGTACCAGTACGCGTACGTCACGCGCTGCGAGACGCGGCTTGCGCTCGACGACGTCACCGGCGCGCTCACCGATTGCGATAACGCGATCCGGCTCGACGCGACCGACGCGCTCGCCTACGAAGATCGCGCCGACGTCCAGTTCCAGCGTGAAGCCTACGCGCTCGCACTGAGCGACTACGACCGGGCCGTCGAGCTCGGCCGCTCGGGCACCTACGTCTTCGCTGCGCGCTGCGATACCGAACGGCTCGTCGGCAAGCGCGACCTCGCGAAAGCCGACTGCGAGAAGGCGCTGGCGATCGATCCGAAGAGCCGCCGCGGCTTGTGGGCGCGCAGCCGGCTCGCGCTCGTCGAGACGCGGTACACCGACGGGATCGCCGATCTCAACGCGTACATCGCGCAGAACCCGAAGGCGTCCGACACCGCGTACTACTTCCGCGGTCTGGCGTACAACCGCATCAGCAGCTACCGCCTCGCGCTCGAAGATCTGCGCACCTACGTGCAGCGCCAGCCGACCGATCCGGACGGCTACAAAGAGCGCGCGGTGGCGAACTACGGCGTCGGCGACAAGGGCGGCGCGCTCGCCGATCTCGACGTCGCGCTGCGCGGCTATCGCAAGCTGGGCGATACGACTGCGGCCGATCATGTCGCGGCGATGGCGAAGTCGATCACGGCCGGGCAGGCGCCGACCCCGTAGCGTGAACGGCGACACACTCGCGGCGGTGCTCGACGCGTTCGCGCGGGGCACGGTCGACGGCGTCGCGGAGCGGTTCGCCGTTCACGGTGCGTACCGCGAGGCGCGCAAACCGCCGATCGTTGGGCGCGACGCGATCGCCACGGAGTTTGCCCGCTTCGCTGCCGCCGCTGTCCCGTTCCGCTTCGAGGTCGACGACGTGCTCGCGAGCGGCGACCGCGCGTGCGTCGTCTACCGCTTCGCGACCCCCGGAGGCAACGGCGAACCGTGGCGCGAACGCGCGGGGTGCGCCACGGTCCGTTTCGACGAACGCGGCCAAATAGCGGAGTGGCGGGAGTACGAAGGATGAACGTCAACGGCAGCACCAACCAGCAAGGTCAGCAGCAGGTCCACGAGGATCTCTCGATCCACGTGCATCTCGTCGATGACGTGCAGGTCTTCGAACTCATCGGCTCGCTCGACATCGCCACGTCGCCGACGGTGCGCGCAGCGCTGACGGAGGCCTCGGAACGCGGCAGCCATCGCTTGATCGTCGACCTCACGCGGGTCGACTTCCTCGACTCGACGGGACTCGGGGCGCTCATCGGCGGCCAACGCCGCGCGAAGGAGTTCGGCGGTGGGGTGCGCCTCGTCGCGAAGGAAGGTCAGATCCTGCGCCTGCTTCGCATCACCGGGCTGCTGAAGGTGTTCGCGGTGTATCCGGCGCTCGAGGACGCCGTCGCCGACGGGCAGCGGGTCGGCGATCTCTAGCGCACCGCGCTCGCGGTGCGTGCCGCCGCGAGCGATTCGTCGAGCAGTTGGATCACGTGTTTGATCGCGACTTCGCCGGCGTCGGCGCGGTCAAGACCGTTCCGAATCTGGAGCGCGCAGCCCGGGTTCGCGGTCGCGACGATCTCGGGCGCGACCGCGAGCACGCGCTCTACCTTGCGCCGCTGCAGTCGTTGCGCCATCTCGGGCTGGGTGACGTTGTAGATCCCGGCTGAGCCGCAGCACAGCGAGGACTCCTCCATCTCGCGCAGCTCGAGTCCGGGGATCTGCGCGAGCAGCCGGCGCGGCGCCGCGGTGATACGTTGCGCGTGCGCGAGATGGCACGCGTCCTGGTACGTCACGATCCCGTGCACCACCCCAAGCGAACGCGGCGGCAGGCCGATCTCGTCGACGTACTCCAGCACGTCGCGAACCTTGGCGGAAAACGCGATCGCACGATTCTGCCACATCGGATCGTCGTGGAACAGGTGCCCGTATTCTTTGAGCGCCGAACCGCAGCCGGCTGCATTGATCACGTAGACGTCGGCGCCGCTGCGCTCGAACGAGGCGATGTTGCGCTTCGCCAGCTCGCGGCCGAGCGCCATCTCGCCGGCATGGATCGTGATCGCGCCGCAGCAGCCCTGATCGCGCGGGACGATCACCTCGACGCCGGCGGCATTGAGGACCCGCACCGTCGCCTCGTGCCAGCTCGCGAACGCGACGTGCATGATACAGCCGGCGTGCAGAAATGCGGTCGCACGCGCCGCGGGGGGAGAGAACCGCTGGTTCCGTGGCGTGAAGAAACGGTCCGAGATGCGCGGCGCCAGCGCTTCCATATCCTGCATCCCGATCGCACGCAGGATCCCCGTGTGACGGATGAGCTCGCGCAGGCCGCTGCGCTGGTAGAACTTCAGCAGCCGCGCGGCGGCGCGCATCATCGCCATGTTCCCGAACAGGCGGCCGATCACGACGGCGCGGCCGAGGCGCCCCTGCCACGAGCGGACCGGCGCCTGCGCGCGGACGATCTGCGTGCGCGCCGGTTCCAGGATCTTGCCGTACTCGACGCCGGACGGGCAGACCGCCTCGCAGGCGCGGCAGTCCAGGCACTCCGACATCTGGTGGACGAAGCCCGCGCTGAGGATGTCGAGCCGCTCCTCCGCGACCGCCTTGATCAGCGCGATACGGCCGCGGGGACCCGACGTCTCGACGAGCGTCTCGACATAGGTCGGACAGGTCGGCAGGCACAAGCCGCAGCGGACGCAGCGGTCGAAGACGTCGGACGGCGGGACATCGGGGGCGACAAAGGTCACGATGACACGGGCTTCGCGAGCGCGAAGCAGAGGCCATGCCCGTTCCGGCCGACCCCACACGCGCGCGCAGTTCCGTCGTCGTCGACGGCCGTGACCGAGCCGCCGCGCGCTCGTTCTACCACGCCGTCGGTTTCAACGACGAGGACCTCTCGAAGCCGCTCGTCTTGATCGCGAACACGTGGACCGACGCGATGCCGTGCAACTTCGGTCTGCGCGCGCTGGCGGATCACGTCAAGGCCGGCGTTCGCGCGGCGGGCGGGACGCCGATGGAGTTCAACACGATCGCCATCTCCGACGGGATCACGATGGGCACCGAGGGGATGAAGGCCTCGCTCGTCTCGCGGGAGGTGATCGCCGACTCGATCGAGCTCGTCGCGCGCGGCTACGGGTTCGACGCGATCGTCGCGCTCGTCGCCTGCGACAAGACGATCCCAGCCGCCGGGATGGCGCTGCTGCGGCTCGACGTACCGGGGCTCGTGCTCTACGGCGGCTCGATCGCGCCCGGACGGTACAAGGGCCGGGATCTCACGATCGGCGACGTCTTCGAGGCGATCGGGGAGCACGCGGCAGGCAAGATCGACGACGCCGAGCTCAAGGCGATCGAGTACGCCGCCTGCCCCGGCGCCGGCGCGTGCGGCGGCCAGTTCACCGCGAACACGATGGCGACGGTGTTCGAGTTCCTCGGTCTCTCGCCGGTCGGCAGCGCGAGCCCGGGCGCGACCGATCCGCGCAAAGAGAAGGAGGGGTATCGCGCGGGCGTGATGGTGATGGAGCTGTTGCGCAGCCCACTGAGGGCCGACGGCAGCGTAATCGCTCCGCCACCGCCCGAACCACCG
>CALEOJ010000065.1 GCA_937910425.1 uncultured candidate division WPS-2 bacterium | reverse complement strand
CTCGAGCGCGCCGTCGCGACGCGGCTGACGCGTTTGCGCGACCGCGTCGTCGCGGCGGAGCGCACGCTGGAACGCCGTTCGCCGGCGGCGATCGTGGCCAAGGACCGCGAACGCTTCGACACGCTGCGCGGACGGCTCGACCTGCGGTTCCTCGCCGAGAAGCGCGGCCGCCGCGACGACCTCGCCGAACGGCTGGAGCCGACGTTTGCGCGCGCCGTTCAGCGCGCGCGGCACCGGTTCGACGTACTGCGCGCGCAGCTCGGGACGGTCGATCCGCGTGCGCCGCTGCGCCGCGGCTTCGCCATCGTGCGGGGTCCGGATGGGGCGCCGCTCGTCGATCCCGCGGATGCGCCGTCGGGGACCCGGCTGCGGATCGAGGTCGCTCGCGGAGAGCTCACGGCGCGCGTCGAACCGGAAGGAACCGATGGCGGAAAACAAATCGGCCTCTTTTGAGGCCTCGCTCGCGCGGCTGTCCGAGATCGTCGCCGAGCTCGAACGCGAGGGCGTCGAGCTCGAACGCGCCGTGAAGCTCTACGGTGAAGGCCGCGAGCTCGTCGCGCGCTGCGAAGCGCTCCTCAAGGGCGCCGAAGAGACGCTCCGCGCCGCCGCGGCCGGCATCCCCGCCGCCGGCCCGCCGACCACCGCCGAAGACGACGAAATCCCGTTCTAACGTTCTAACGTTTTAGCCGAGAGAGAAACCATGAAACTGCGAATTCCTTGCGTTGGGCCCATCGTCGCTTTGGTGTTGTCGCTTTTTGCAATGGGATTGCTGTCGCCGGTGAAAGCATCAGCGCAGGCAGAATTTGTGGTTACTCCGGTGATGGAGAAGAAGATCAACCAACTGCCGCCCGGACTGCTGTATTGGCGAATCGAGAATTTTCCAACGCTAGCGCAGGCACAGGCCGCCGCGGGTCCGGCATCCCTAGCTGCTGAAGCCTCGGGCAAGGTCTGGCTCTTCACGCTCGGCCCCAAGGGCGGCTCGACACCCGGCGGAAGCAGGGTGGCTGAGGTTGGGCCTGTTCCAACGATCACAGCGCCGCAGTATCTGTTGCGCCTCAACCGTGCCGGCGGTCCTCCGGGGGCGAAGACGCCAATGCATTCGCATCCAGGTTCGGAAACGTTCTACGTGCTGGCCGGCCAAGTTGCCGTAACGACTCCATCCGGCGTAAGCCATGCCGACGCCGGCCAGTCCATGAATGGACACGATGGCGACACGCCGATGCAAGTGGCGAGTAGCGGTACGACGGATCTGGACCAATTCGTACTGTTCGTGGTGGATGCTACCAAGCCGTTCTCATCACCCGCCAAGGTCTAGCGCGCCGACCGTCGCATCGGGGGCGCTGACAAACGTTCGCGTGGGCTATGCGTTCCGGCCGGTCGCGTCGTGGCCCCAGTCGCATCTGGCGGCACTGCCGCGCGGTTGGCGCGCGATCGACGCGATCGTCGAGACGGAGGCCGGACCGGCGGTTCTGATACTGTATGAAGGCCGGAGTGCTTGAATGCTGACCTGCGGAGTCTTCCTTGCTTGCCGTTAGTACCTATCCCCAAGACTACATCGACGAGTCACGGTCACGGATCGCTGCCCAAGTCGCCGCCTACGAGAAGCTCGCCGTGTCCGTCAACAAGGGCGCCGACGCGCAGCAGCGCGCCGGGCGCGACTTCGAGCCCAAGTTTTTCAGCGCGATGATCTTGGCGCTCGACGCGGCGTTCGTGCACCGCCTGAGGATGAAGGAACAAAAGGACGGCAACCCGCTGAACGAAGTGCGGATGCTCAGTAATTCGATCCTGAACGACCGGGGCACAATGGCCGCGGACAAGACGATCAAGTACGACCCGAAGAAGTCGGTCTTGAAGTACGCATTCGGCGACGAGGTCGCCGTGAACGCAGCGGGTTTCAAGAAGCTCTCGGCGGCGTTCCTTGCCGAGATCGAAGCGAAGTATCGCGGCTGACGACGATTCGAATCTCTTTAGGCTGCGGCCGAAGGGTTCCGCGGACGACCGCCTTTGCGTCCGTTTTCGCGTGATGCGGCGGCCTTCTTCGGGGTCGTCCTTCCGCGCGTGCGACGACCCATGGCTCGTGAAAAAAGTGGTCCCAGTTCGTCCGCGAGGAGACCGGGCACAGAGATATCGACGTCGAGCTTTCGAAATGACAGACCGTCGCCGCCCGGCTGAATCTCTACCTTGGACAGGTCCTTCGGTTGGGCGCCGGCGAGCTCTCGAATCTGCAATCGGGGGATACGGATTGCGATGCCGCCTCGCAGTGTGAGATCGAGCGCGTCATGCGCGCGATCGTAGTGCGCCTGAATGACATCGAACGATCTGAGGTCCTTTGAGGACCTCTTGCCGCTCGCGTACATCGCGTCGGTGAGCGGCGGAACGGGGATTCGTGCCCGCGTCTTAGGCATTGTACTCCTCCCAGAGGTCCGCGAAGAAGCCGAAATTGTCGCCGACGAGCTCACGTGCCCTCCGCACATCGCGCTTCGGCATTCGGACGATGTCGTATGGGTGTCAGCGAACCTCGAGGATAATCTTGCATTTCGTTCTGCCTTTGATCACGTGCACGTGCGGCTTGTGGCCACGTTCGTCGCGCGTGTTCACGACGATACGAAACCCCTCAAGCTCCATACCCGACACCTTTCCATGATAACCTACGCCGTGTAGGTTTGTCAAAAGGGCGGCGGCGCGTGCTGCTGAGGCGTCAGCGAACGGAATCCGTCGTGCCGGGCGCGCAGGTCCCCAGGAGCCAAGGCTCTGAAGTCTGTGGCGCCGTGACAGAGCCCCACCTGGACGTACCCCTAGCCGTAGCTCGCCGCGCGCGTGAACGGTGTGCGTGAACGATCGGACGATCCCCACCGGCTCGACGCGGTGGTAGCAGCAAGAACCGGCCTCACGCGCTCCGCCGCGCGTGGGTTGATCCTTGCCGGGAAGGTCCGCATTGACGACGCGCCCGCGACGAAGCCGGGTGCGACCGTTCGCGCGGGCGCGGCAGTCACGGTCGAGGAGAGCCCGCGCTACGTCAGCCGCGGGGGCGAGAAGCTCGAAGGCGCGCTGCGCGCGTTCGGGATCGACGTCGCCGGACTCGAGGTGCTCGACGTCGGCGCATCGACCGGCGGCTTCACCGACGCGCTGCTTCAGCACGGCGCGCGCCACGTTACCGCGCTCGACGTCGGCTACGGCCAGCTCGCGTGGCGCGTGCGTCAGGATCCGCGGGTGACGGTCGTCGAGCGGACCAACTTTCGCACCCTTCCGGAGGCCGCGTTCCCCGGCGGCTTCGATCTGATCGTCGTCGACGCGTCGTTCATCTCGCTGCGCACGATCGTCGCGCGGGCCGTCGCCTACCTGCGCGAGAGCGGCGCGATCGTCGCTCTGGTGAAGCCACAGTTCGAGGCCGGCCGCGAACGGATCGGCGGCGGCGGCGTCGTGCGTGATCCCGCCGTCCACGCCGCGGTACTGCGTGAGGTGCGTGACGCGATTCGGCCGAGCGGCGTGCGGGCCGTGCGCGCGGCGCTCTCGCCGCTGAAAGGCCCGGCCGGCAACGTCGAGTTCTTCTACGAACTGCGCCGCACCGGCGAAGAGCTCGACGACGCACGCATCGACGCCCTGGTCGAAGAGGCGCACCAGCCGTGAAACGCATAGCGCTTTACGTCAACGCGTCGCGGCCGTATGCGCGCGAGACGGCGCGGCGCGTCGAACTGGTCGCGCGGGCGCGCGGCATCGCGGTGACGCTGTGTGAAGGGACCGACGTCGAGCTGGGGTTCAGCGCGCCGGTCTGCGACTTCGAGAACGCGGAGCTGCTGGTCACCGTCGGCGGCGACGGGACGCTGCTGCGCGGGACGCGGTTGGTGCACGAGCTCGAGATCCCGATCTTCGGGATCAACACCGGCCGGCTCGGCTTTCTCACCGAGGTCGAGTCCGACGACAACGGGTTCCAAGCGCTCGAGCGCGTCTTCGACGGCGACGTCGAGTACGACGAGCGGATCGCACTCCACGCGTTCGCCACCGGGTCGGATGAAGAGTATTTCGCCCTCAACGAAGTCGTCGTGCGCCGCGTGACGCAGGCGCGGCTGGCCCCGTTCGGCCTCGCGCTGGACGGTGAGCTCATCGTGAATATGCCCTCGGACGGGATCATCGTCGCGACGCCCACCGGGTCGACCGCATACTTCCTCAGCGCCGGAGGCCCCATCATCCAGCCGGGCGTCGAGGCGCTCGGCGTCGCCGGGCTGATGCCGCACACGCTGTTCGCCCGGCCGCTCATCGTCTCGAGCGCAGCATCGATCGAGATCACCTGCAGCGGCGAGCTCACGCGCGCGAACCTCGAGACCGACGGTTTCGTCGCGCGCGATTTGCGGGCGGGCGATCGGGTGACGGTCCGCCGCGCCGAGAAGTGCGTCCGGTTCGCGCGTATCCGCCGCGGCGCGTTCTTCACCCGGTTGGAAGAGAAGCTGCAATGGGGCGTCCCGATCAAGTCGATGTGACGGCGCGCCGCACGGTTCCGGTGACGCTGCTGCGGCTGACGATCGAAAACGTCGGGCTGATCGCGCGCGCCGAGCTCGACTTCGCGGAGCGGCTGACCGTCGTCACCGGCGAGACGGGCTCCGGCAAGACGATGCTGCTCGGGGGGCTGGCGCTCGCGCTCGGCGGGCGGGTCGAGAGCGACACGATCCGG
>CALEOJ010000064.1 GCA_937910425.1 uncultured candidate division WPS-2 bacterium | reverse complement strand
TCGCAGCCGAGGCCGCCGGCGAGCCGCTCGGCACGGGCGACGGTTCGTCGCGGTAGGCGATCGTTGCGCCGCCGTTCTTGGCGACCACGATCGTCTTCACGTCGTCGACCACATCCGCGGGTTTCGCGGCGCTCAGGTCGAGAATCCCGAGCCCGTTCTTCGGCTGGTCCTTCTCCGCTTTCTTCGCTTTCTTCGCCGCGTCGACGTCTTTTTTCGCCGCGACGTGCGTGTAGACGACGAACCGCCCGGCGCCGGCGAACGCCGGCCCGTTACCGCGGGGCTCCCGCCGCTCGGTGCCGGAGTCGAGATCGAGCACCACGAGCGTCGGATCGCCGTCTTGCGGGGTCAGCGCGTAGGCCAGGTAACGCCCGTCGTCGGAGACGCGCGGCGTGCGGATCGCGCTCCAGCCGTCGTACGCCTTGTAGTCGAGGGGCACGAGAGCGTCGGCCGCGATCGGTCGCGGGAACAACGGGAGGAGCGCGCACGCCAGGGCGAGCGCGACGGAAGCACGGGCGCCGGACATGCGGCGTCGTACCTCCGCAGCTTTCAGGACACCTGCGTGAGCCAGGGTCCGGGCGCGGGACGCGAGCCGCGAACGATCTCGGTGTACGTGGTCCGCAGGCGTCGCGTGAGCGGTCCTTCATCGCCCAGCTCGCGGTCGTCGATCTGCACGATCGGGACGACTTCGGCGGCGGTTCCGGTGAAGAACGCTTCGTCGCTGCGGGCGAGATCGTCGGTCGTGATCGGGCGAATCCGCGTCGTGATCCCCGCCTCGCGCGCGATCGCCAGCACGCTGGCGCGGGTGATGCCGAGCAGAATGTCGGCATCGGCGTCGTTGGTGATCAGCTCGCCGCCCTGGACGATGAAGACGTTCTCACCGGAGCCTTCCGCGATCTCGCCGCGGTCGTTGCGCAAGATCGTCTCGTCGAAGCCGCGCGCCTGCGCCTCCGCGAGGGCCCGGATCGAGTTGGTGTAGTGACCGCCCGCCTTCACGGTGGAGGGGAGCGCGCGCGAGGGCGTCTTCATGAACGGCGAGAGCGTCGCGCGGAAACGCGGCGCCTCGGTGCTGCCGGGGATCAGTCCTTCGAAGGGGAGGACGGCGATCATCACGTGGACCGGGCACTCGCGGCCCGGGTTGAGCCGGACCGTTTCGCCGCCGAAGAACGCCAGCGGACGAACGTAGGCCGCTGCGCGCCCGCTCGCGCGCACGGTGGCGACGATCGCGTCGATCAAGCCGTCCGCGTCCCAGGCGAGCTCCATGCCGTACGTCGCGGCGCCCGCGATCAGCCGGTCGACGTGCTCGCGCAGCCGGAACACCGCCGGGCCGCGCGGGGTCGCATAGACGCGAATCCCCTCGAATACCGACGAACCGTAGTGCAGTGCGTGCGTGAGCGCGTGCAGCTGCATCTGGTCGTCGTCGAGCAGCGTGCCGTCGAGCCACACCGTCGTGGCGGTCCGGGTCATCACGTGTGGTTCTCCTTGAAACGACGAACGCCCCGGCCGCTGCGGCCGGGGCGTTCGTTTGCGTTGCTATTGCTGGTCTCTGGTTACGCGAACGACGATCCGGCCGGCGAGCCAAGCTCGACGAGAAAAATGGAAACCGGAAGGACGTTATAGCGGGACGCCATGTTCGCGAAGCCTAGCACGGCGGCGGGGTCGCGGTCAAGCGACTCCGCCGCCCTGCTCTCGGCTTACTTGCCGACCGCGATCCCGAAGATCGCGAACGCGCCGGTACTCACCTTGAAGATGATCGACGGCACGCTGCTCGACGTGATGGGCGCGGTGTAGACCGTCACGGTCGCATCGCTGAGGTTCCCGATGTAGAGGTTCCCGGCCGGATCGAGCGCCAGCCCTTCGGGGGTGTTCACGCCGGTCTGGAGGTTGAACGCCGGAGTGCTTGCCGCCGTGATCGGCAGGTTGTACACGTCGACGCGTCCCGGCGCGTTCGCGACCGAAGCCGCGTACAAGCGGGTTGCGTTCACCGCGATCTTGCGATATGAGGTGCTGGCGGACCCGAACGGGTAGTTGATCACGTTCGGCGTGATGATCGGTGCACCGGTGTACGGGGGCGCGTAGACGTAGATGTTGCTTCCGCAGCCGCCTCCCGGCGAGGAGGTGCCGGCGCAAGCGGCGGCGTTCCCGGTACCGGCGTTGGAGATGTAGAGGTTCTGCGAGGGGTCGAGCGCCGTGCCGATATCCGATACCATCCCTGCGTCGGTGACGAACGCGGCCGGCACGCTAGCGTTGCTGAACGGCGAATTGAACCGGTTGACGCGGTTCGAGACCGTCGCGGCCCAGAAGTCGCCGGTGTTCAGGAACGAGGCATTGCCGTTATTGCTCGCGGCGCCGTTCTTGAATGATGCCGCCGGAACGCTCGCACCCGAGAGCGGGGCGGTGAAGAACTGCAGGTTGCCCGCGTTGTCGCCGACGGCCAGATTACCGTTGGCGTCGACCCCGACGGTCACGACGTTGTTCGAGGCGATTGCGAAGTTCGACGTCGTGCTGGCGGTCAGCGGCAGGTTGAACTGCAGCACCTGACCCGGCGTGTTGTCGTTCCCGACGTACAGGTGCAGCGGCACCGGCGACGGGGTCGGCGTGGGCGTCGGCGTCGGGGTCGGCGTCGGCGTCGGGGTCGGCGTCGGCGTCGCGAGCGTCGGCGGTGCGCCGGCGGTGAACAGGACGAACGCGTACGTCCGTGCCGCGACGAGCGCGATCGGGAAGCCGGAGGTCGTCCACGAGATCGTGTTTCCGGAGATCGTCGCCGGCCCGGTGATCGTGTTCCAGCCGGTCGCCGCGTTGCCCGGATCGTACATCGCGACGTACGAGTTCGCGGGGACCGGCAGCGTCGCGCCGGTCGGGAAGGTCATCGTGAAGGCCGGCGTGTTCGGGCAGGTCACGGTGACGTTGGGTGTCACGGTGAAGTAGCCGAACGGGTTGATCCCCGCGACGCCGATCGTGCGCGGCACGCGGTGGACCGAGGCCACGGCCGGGGTGCTGCCGGGCTGGGTGAGCGAGTACACGATCGTCAGGACGGAGGCTACGCTGGTCGGCGGGCAGCTCGTCGATCCGAAGTCGCCCGGACCGATCGGACCGAGCGAGAGCGAGGTCGAGGTCGTGGTGCTGGTGTTGAGCGGTCCGGTCGCGGTCGCCGGATTCGGGACCGGCGTCGGCGTCGGCGTCGGGGTCGCCGTCGGCACGAACACTCCGGTGTTGAGCGGCGGCGGGGAGGTGGAGCCCCCATTGCACCCTGCGATGAGAGCTGCAAGAGCAACGACGATGAGCGGACGACGAAGCATAGCTGTCTCCGGAAAGCGCGAGAGTCGTACATTCTGCTGCACCGCCGAGCTACCTGGCGGCCGAACGGGCTTTCCGCCCGCCAGGGCGGCCGGTTCGCCGGCCTACCCCGCAACCGCCGGGTTTTCGAGCGCACCGATCCGTTCGATCTCGACCCGCACGCGCTCGCCGGGGCGGATCCAGCGCCGCGGCTGCCGCGACGTGCCGACGCCGGCCGGGGTGCCGGTCGCGACGATATCGCCGGGTTCGAGCGTCATCACCGCCGTCAGTTCGGCGACGAGCCGCGGGACGCTGAAGACCATCTGCGAGGTCGACGAGTCCTGCAGCATCTCACCGTCGATCGAACAGCCGATGCGCAGGTTGCCGGGATCGGGGATCTCGTCGCGCGTCACGAGCACCGGGCCGCAGGGGCCGTGCGTGTCGAACACCTTGCCGATCGTCCACTGCGACGTGCGGCTCTGGTAGTCGCGGACGCTGACGTCGTTGAAGCACGTGTAGCCCGCGATCACGTCGTACGCGCGTTCCTCGGGGATGCGGTGCGCGCGCGTGCCGATCACGAACGCCAGCTCGGCCTCGTAGTCGACGCGGTGCGATTCGCGCGGGATCACGATCGGTGCACCGTCACCGATCAGCGTATTCGGCCACTTGGCGAAGATCGTCACGTATTCCGGGAGCGCGAGCTTCACTTCGGCCGCGTGGTCGCGGTAGTTCAGGCCGACGCACACGATCTTCGACGGGTTCGGGATCGGCGGAAGCAGCGTCACCTCGCTGCGTGGTCGCGC
>CALEOJ010000063.1 GCA_937910425.1 uncultured candidate division WPS-2 bacterium | reverse complement strand
CGTGTGCTCTTCCGATCTGCCCAGCGCCACGGCCGCGTTGCGGCGCAGCACGGTGGCACCGCGCCAGCTCATCGCGGTCTCTCGCAGCCGGACGAACGCGCGTCCGCGCAGGCGGAGCAGCGCCTGCAGGTCCGGCTCCGCGGTCTCCTCTGCCAGCGGGGCAAAGGCCGGATCGCCGGAGCGGCCCGCCTTGCGGCTCGGCGGACACGCGTCGTTGCACAAGTCGCAGCCCCACACCCACGTCCCGACCAACGGGCGGAGCGCCCGCGGGATCGGGTCGCGGCGCTGGGTGAGGTCGCTGATGCACCGCGTCGCATCCATCGTGCGGTCGCCGCGTAGCGCGCCGGTCGGGCAGACGTCGACGCAGGCGCGACATGCGCCGCACGAGGTGCGCAGCGGCGCATCGGGCTCGAGCTCGAGCGTCGTCACGATCTCGCCCAGGAACACCGCGGAGCCGAGACCGTGCACGATGAGGCTCGTGTGCTTGCCGATCCACCCGAGTCCGGAGCGCGCGGCGAACGCCCGCTCGGCCAACGGCGCGGTGTCGCAGGCGACGCGCGTGACCTGCTCCCGCGCGAGCTCGTCGATCCGGGCCGCGATCCGGCGCAGCAGCGCCTGCATCCGGCGGTGATAGTCGCGCGACCAGGCGTAGGCGGAGACGCGCCCGCGCCCACGGCGCTCGCGCGGAACCGGCGTCGCGTACGCGACGGCGATGCAGACGACGCTGCGCGCGCCCGGCAGCAGCGTCTGCGGATCGCTCGCGGCGCTCGCGTAGGCGTCGTCATATGACCACGTCGCGAGATCGCCGCGCGCGAGCGCCGCTCGCATCCGCTCGAGGGTCGGCAGGTCGGCGCGCGCAGAGGCGATGCGCACAACATGCGCGCCGCACTCGGCCGCGAGCGCCTTGACGGCGCTAGAGAGTTGGGAGGCCTCCACGGCGCCGCCTCGCGGGAAACGCTGCGTCGATCTTTGCGACGTCGGCGTCGTCGAGGCGCAGATCGCCGGCGCCGGCGTTTTCGTCGACGTGGGCGATCGTCGAGGCCTTCGGGATGACGAACGCGATCGGATCGCGGGTGAGGAACGCCAGGATTACCTGGCGCGGCGTCGCGCCGTGCTTGTGCGCGATCTCCTCGATCGCGTGCGCCCCCGGCCGGTCGGGCCAGTCGCCGCGACCGAACGGCGTGTAGCCGACGATCGCGATCCCGTGCTCGCGGCAGTACGGGAGCTCGTGCTGCTCGACCGTCCGTTCGCCGAGATGGTAGAGCACCTGATTGCAGGCGATCGGCACGCGCTCGAGTGCGACGCGCGCCTCCTCGAGATCGTCGACCTCGAAGTTGCTCACCCCCAGCGCGCGAATCTTCCCGTCGTCGACCAGCTGTTCGAGCGCGCGCATGGTCTCGCCCAGCGGCACGTTCCCGCGCCAATGGAGCAGATAGCCGTCGAGGTACTCGACGCCCATGCGTTTGAGCGTCGCGTCGCACGCGCGGATCGTACCCTCGTACGTCGCGTGCGACGGCAGCACTTTCGAGACGAGGAAGAGCTGCTCGCGCGGCAGCCCGCGGATCGCCTCGCCGACGAGCCGCTCAGCGCCGCCGTCACCGTACATCTCCGCCGTGTCGATGTGCACCATGCCGAGTTCGATGCCGCGGAGCAGCGCGCGTTTCGCCTCGCCGGCGCGATCGCCGCGAAGCGGGATGTTCCACGTGCCCTGCCCCACGACCGGGACCTCACGGCCGGTCGGGCCGAACGGCCGCACGATCACGGCAAGAAATCCTCCGGCACGGCGGCGTCCTTCGCGGAGAGGTGCGGTTCGCCGGCGAGCGGCCACTCGACGCCGATGCGCGGATTGCGCCAGCTCACCGCGCCTTCGCGCGCTTGATCGTACGGCACGCTGTTCTTGTAGTGGACGATGACGTCGTCGTCGAGAGCCAAAAACCCGTGCCCGAATCCGGCCGGTACGAACAGCTGGCGGTGGTTGCGGTCCGTCAGCTCGAAGCCTTCCCACTGCAAGTACGTCGGCGACGTGCGCCGCAAGTCGACGATGACGTCCCAGATGCTCCCGTCCAGACACTGCACGAGCTTCGCCATGCGAAAATCATAGTGCAGCCCGCGAATCACGTTTCGCTTCGACGACGAGCACGAGTCCTGCGCGAACCGCATGTCGAGCCCGACCTCGGCGTACTTGGGATCGGACCAGGTCTCTTTGAAGAACCCCCGGTCGTCCGCGAACACGTCCGGGACGAACACCCGCGCCTCGGCGAACTTCGTCGGAAACACCTGGATCAGTGGGAGCCGCCTTTCGAGAGCGCCTTAGAACAGGTCGAACGTCGCATCGCGGGCGGCCAGGGCGAGGAGACCATCGCGCAAGTGATAGACCCTGCCGAAGCCGGCCTCCTTGAGGCGCTCGGCGGCCCAGCGCGATTTGCTGCCGACGCGACAGGCGACGACGTAGGTCTTCGCCGTGTCGAGCTCGTGCATTCGTGCCTCGAGCGCGGTGACCGGGATCGCGAGCGCGCCGGGTACCTCGCCGAGCGCGCGCTCGTGCGGTTCGCGCACGTCGAGCAGCACGCCGCCCGCCGCGAGCACGGTGTCGAGCGCGTCGAGATCGAGGTCGGGGACCGACGCCGGCGGCGCCTCGCGCTCCGGAACGCTGCCGACGCCGGTGATCGAGGGCGCATCGCCGCACAGTGGACAGGCCGGATCACGCGCGATCCGCACTTCGCGCACGCGCGCGTCGAGCGCATCGATCAGCAGCAGGCGGCCGATCAGCGGCGTCCCGATCTCGAGCAGGAGCTTGATCGCTTCGGCGGCCTGGAACGAACCGACGATCCCCGCCAGCACACCGAGGACTCCGCCCTCGCTGCACGAGGGGACGAGATGCTCGGGCGGCGGCTCGGGGTAGAGGCAGCGGTAGCACGGGCCGGTTGGCGCGCCGAAGATCGAGACTTGCCCGTCGAACCGGAAGATCGAGCCGTGCACGTCGGGTTTGCCTTCGAGGACGCAGGCGTCGTTGACGAGGTACCGCGTCGAGAACGTGTCGCTGCCGTCGACGACGACGTCGACCAGCCGGACCAGCTCGCGCGCGTTCGCCGTGTCGAAGCGCGTCGCGAGCGCGTCGATCGCGATCTGCGGGTTCAGTGCGCGCAGCCGTTCGGCGGCGCGGTGCGCTTTCGGCGCGCCGACGTCCGCGGTGTCGTACAGGATCTGCCGCTGCAGGTTCGTCTCGTCGACGGTGTCGTCGTCGACGACGAGGATCCGCCCGACGCCGGCCGCGGCGAGGTACGCCAGGACCGGCGAACCGAGGCCGCCGGCGCCGATCACGAGCACACGCGCGCGCGTCAGCTTCTCCTGTCCCGCCAGGCCGACTTCGGGGATCAGCAAATGCCGGCTGTAGCGGCGCAGATCGCGCCGTCCCGCCATCATAGCGACGCGTCGATCAACGGCGTCGGCGGCGCGGATTCGGCGGCCCGGCGCGGGTGAAGCGCGTTGAGCCACTGGAGCACCGCGGTGCGGCTGTTGTCGGCTGCGAAGGTGTGGTCGCTCGTGACGGTGACGAACGTCTTCGGCTCGGCGGCGCGCTCGTACAGCGCCTCCACCGACGAGCGCGCGATCATCGCGTCCCGCTCGGCGGCGACGAAGAGCACCGGCCGCCCCGCCAGCTGCGCCAGCGCGGCGTCGAGGTGCGGCTGCCATTGTTCCGCGGCCTCTTGCAGTGTCAGCCCGTCGACGTAGGAGGAGCGCAGGTCGACGATGCCGCGCGCGGCGAGCGAGTCGAGCACCGTCGGGCGCCCGTATCCCGTCGCGATCGAGATCGCACCCGCGAGCGAGCGATCGCGGCCGGCGGAGCACAGGGCGGCCGCCGCGCCCATGCTGTGCCCCATCGCATAGACCGTCTGCGCCCCGCGTTCGCACGCGAAGCGCACGGCGGCATCCATCGCGCTGAAGAGATCTTGGGCGCTGCGCAAACGGCCGCCGCTCGCACCAAGCTTGTGACCCGGAAAGTCCAGCGAGTAGACCGAGAAGCCGTGGCTCGCCAAGAACGCGCAGAGTCCGTCGAGGTTTTGCTTCGAGCTCGAGTACCCATGGCCGGCGATCAGCGTCACCTCGCGCGCGCGCCGCGCCTCGTATTCGAGCACCGCGATCGCGTCGTCGTCACCCTGGTCTCGCCGCAGCGGAATGCGGTGCAAGATCACGTTCACGGCGCGGTGTTCGCGATCCAGGCCGCGTCGCCGTCGCGGTAGATCTCGCGCTTCCACACGGCGACGCGCGACTTGAGCGCGTCGATCGCGTAGCGGCAGGCATCGAACGCCGCGCCGCGGTGCGGCGCTGCCACGACGACGACGACCGAGGGTTCGCCGAGCGCGACGCGGCCGGTGCGGTGGACCAGGGCGATGCCGAGCGGACCGAAGCGATCCTGCGCCTCGCGGGCGATCGTCTCCATCTCGGCGACCGCCATCGTCTCGTACGCTTCGTACTCGAGCGCGGCGACCGGACGCGGATCGCCGGGCGACGTCGCGCGCGTCGTGCCGAGAAAGCTCACGACCGCACCGTGGGCTTCGGTCTTCACGGCGCGCACCAGGGCTTCGGGATCGAGCGGCTGCGCCGACAGCCCGATCATCCGCCGCCGACCGGCGGCCGCAGCGCGAGCTCGTCGC
>CALEOJ010000062.1 GCA_937910425.1 uncultured candidate division WPS-2 bacterium | reverse complement strand
GGCGGCGAAGCGCTCGACGTCGATCGCGCTCGGCACGACCGCGATCGGCGCGTGCACGCCGAGTTCGCGCAGACGGCTCTCCATCGCGTTCGTCGGAACGACGACGGCGTCGGCCGCATTCGCGTACCGCCGCGTCAGCTCGACCATCGCACGCTCCGTCATCGCGCGATCGAACGGCGCGTAGTGCGCGTACGCGTCCAACCGCGTGTGATAGGTGAAGACGAGCGGGATGTTGCGGCGGCGCGCGTACGACGCGCCCATCCATCCGGTGACGAACGGCGAGTGCGCGTGCACGAGATCGATGCCGCGCACGCGCCGTCGATCGTCGGCGTTGAGATACGGCACGCACAAACGATACGCGGTCTGTGTCGGAAGCGGCAGCGACGGGATACGCACGACGTCGCGCGCATCGTCGACGAAACGCGGAAAGTGCGGCGCGATCGTGGTCACCTCGACGCCGTGCGCGCACAGACCAGCGCGCAGAGCGTCGATGCTGGCAACGACGCCGTTCACGATCGGCCGGTAGCACTCGGTGTAGAATCCGACGCGCATGGGACCATTGCTATTCTCCACAAGCGTCGCGGTTCCACTGCACACCCGCCGCGACAAGCTTGCGCTCGCGCCTACCAAAAAGGAGGCCCCTCCGGCTACGACCCCGGTATTTGACGGGGTCTTCACGAACGTGCTACCTTACCGGAGTTCACCGGGACCCGTCGGGTCCTGGAGGCATTCGACCGAGCCCCTGAATCGTTGCCGGTTCAGTTCAAGGGCTCGCCGACCACCGCTACGACGTCGAGTGCGAACCACGAACGCACGGATCAATGATCCGGGCCTGGTGGGGCGTACCCTCGCACGAGAAAGGAGTCGGACGATCCGAAACGATCTTCCATCACCGATTGCTGCGACCGGCATGCTTTCCTTGGGTTTACTGATCCCGTTCGGCGCCGGTACGGTCCCCGACCAGCTCGCCAAAACGGTCGCCGCAATTGCGGCACCAAGCCCCGCCAAGCACGTTACGCTCGTTCGCGACGGACTCTCAGAGACGATTGAAACCCGCGCCGCCTCGGCCGAGGACCTCCTCGCCGAACGCAGCGTCATCCGCACTCCGGAAGACGCCCTCAGCGTCGACCCCGCCAGCCTCCTCTACGACGGCGAGACCGTCGTCTACCGGGCCGCCGTCCCGGTCACCGTCGTCGTCGACGGTATCCCGCGCACCCTGCGCTCGGCCGCCGCCAACGTCGCCGACCTGCTGCACCAGCAGGCCGTCGCCTTCGATCGCCACGACCGCATCTCGCCCGCGCCCGCCGGCGCGCTCGAGAACGACACCGTCGTGACGGTCGACCACGTCGACTCCTGGACCGAGACCGTCCGCAAGAAGCTGGCCGCGAAAGTCGTCAAGCGCTGGGCCTTCACGCTCCCGGTCGGCAAGACCAAGGTCGTCGACCCCGGCGCGCCCGGGATCGCCGAAACCGCGTACATGGTGACCCGCAGCTCCGATCGCAAGGCGCTCCGCCGGACCGCCCTCGTCTCACGCGTCCTGCGCGCACCCCGGGCCCGCATCGTCGCCGAGGGGATCGGCGAGTTCGCGCTCTCCGGGCTGGCCGAACAGGGAGTCCGCGGCACGCTGCGACTCGCGAGCGCGGCGATCTCCATGGTGGCGACCGCCTACACCGCCAGCTGCTCCGGCTGCAGCGGCACGACCGCCAGCGGCCGGCCGGCCGGGCACGGGATCGTCGCCGTCGATCCACGCGTGATCCCGCTCGGAACCCGGATGTACATACCCGGCTACGGCCACGCCGTCGCCGGCGACACCGGGGGCGCGATTCGCGGCAACCGCATCGACCTCGGCTTCAACTCGAACGCTCAGGCGTTTGCGTTCGGCCGCCGCCCCGTCACGGTGTACCTGATCAAATAGCTCCTCATGATAGCGAAGCGCAGCTGAGCGACGGGCTCGGCGACAGCCGAGGCCTTCACCCGCGCGCGCTGCTCGGCGCGCGCGGCATACGCCCCAAGAAGCGGCTCGGGCAGCACTTCCTGATGGACGGCGGCATGGCCGGTCGCATCGCCCGGCTCGCGGTCGATGCGACCGGCGACCGCGTCCTCGAGATCGGCGCCGGGACGGGTACGCTCACCGCTGCGCTGCTTCGCGAGGGCGCCGACCTGACCGCGTTCGACCTCGACCCGGCGATGGTCGAGATCCTGCGCTCGCGCCCCGATCTGGGTGCCGCCGACCTGCAGCAAGCCGACGCGCTCGCGTTCGACTACGCGGCCTGGGCCGGCGAGCTCGACTGGCGCGCCGCCGGCAACCTGCCGTACAACGTCGGGACGCCGTTGCTGGTAAAGCTCGCGTCGCTGCCGCGGCCGCCGGAGCGCATCGTCGCGATGATCCAAAAGGACGTCGCCGACCGGCTCCTCGCGAAACCCGGCACCGCGCAGTACGGCAGCCTCACCGTGGCGATCGGCCTGACGATGGAGGCCCGGCGCGCGCTGACCGTCCCGCCCAGCGCCTTTTATCCCCGCCCGGCCGTCGTCTCGACGGTGGTCGTGCTGAAGCGGCGCGACGAACCCGCGGCGCCGGTGCGCGACCGCCCGTGGTTCGAACAGGTCGTGCGCGGCGCGTTCGCGTACCGGCGGAAGACGCTGGCGAACTCTCTCTCGCTCGCCCTCGATCTCCCGCGCGAGCGTATCGCCGCGGCGATCGTATCTCTCGCTCTGAAACCCGACGTCCGTGGTGAAGACCTCGACCTCCGCTCGTTCGCCGCTCTCGCCGACGCGCTATCCGCGTGAAGCCTTCCCTTGGTGGGGTTCCCTTGGTCTTGCCGCGGCGCTGATCGCCGCGACGATCGCCTCGCTGGTGGTCGTCGTCGGGATCCTGATGTCGTTCAACCTCGCATCGCCGAAGGATTTCAGGACCCTCTCCTGGGCCAACATCCTCATCGAGCTCGGGAGCTTGGCGGCATACCTCGCGGTCCTCGTCCCGGGGTTACCCGCAATTGCGAGACGCTCGCTGAGCGATCTCGGACTGCGCGCACCGCGCGGCGGGGACCTCGTCTGGGCACTCGGCGGCGCGGCTGCGATGCTCATCGTCGCCAGCGCGATCGGTGCGATCCAGGACGCGGCCTTTCATCTCAAGCCCGATCAAGTGACCGTCCATTGGCTCCGTGACGCGCGCGCGCCGCTCGTCGCTAGCCTGGTCGTACTCGCGTGCATCGCGGCGCCGGTCGTCGAAGAATTGACCTTTCGCGGCTTCCTGTTCAATGCGATCCTGAGGTACTTTCCGTCGTGGGTCGCCGCGCTCGTCTCCGGCGTCCTGTTCGGTTTGGCACACTCCGCGACCGGAGCCGGTTCGATCGCACCATTAGCGGCCGGCGGAATCGTCCTGGCCGTCGTCTACTACCGCTCCGGTTCGCTCACCGCGTCGATCCTGACGCACGCGCTCTTCAATACCTTCACGGTCGTGGTCGTGCTCGTATTCCACCAACAATAATCGGCCGGCGCAGATCGGCCTTCATCGTCCGCACGCGCACGACAACGGCGCTCAGCGGTGCACCGCGACCCCGCCGCAGAGCGTGATATCCGACGGCCACGCGCCGGCGCCGAGCGAGGCGAAGAACGCTCGGGCGTCTTTGTTGTACGCGGGACAATACCCGGTCTCGGTGGGATCGTACTTGGCGAGCAGCACGTGCGGGTTCGACGCGGCGACGACGTACGCGCCCTCCTGCGGGCGCCGCACGACGGTCTCGCGCTGTGTATCGCGCAATGACGCCGCAGCCGCATACGCACTGCGGTCGACGACGTACGGCCAGCGCCCGATCTTGAGCACAGTGTCGTTGAAGAACAGCGCGCAGAGCACCGCGCAGGCGAGCATCGGCGTTGCGATCCGCGGATACTTCGCGACCGCGTACGCCGACGCGAGCGCGGTCGCCGCGACCAGCGGCGCGGTCCAGTGCGTACCGATCCGCGCGATCGGATACGCCCAGGGACGGTTGAACGCCAGTTCGGCGACGAGCGGCGCGGCGAGCAGCAACCGGTAACGCAGCAACAGCGGCGCGAACGCGAACGGCGCGAGCAGCGCCGCGAAAAAGGCCAGCTTCTGCAGCGGATCGACGACGTGCAGCGCGTACCCGGGGAGCGAGGGATGCGCGTTCGTCAGGTGCTCCGCGATGACGAACCCGATCCCGTTCGCCGCCGCCAGCCCGACGAGCGCGAGCCCGATCCGGCGGTCCCACCAGAGCGCGCACGCCACGCCGAACCACGCGATGAAGAGCACCTGGTCCTCTTTGAGACCCAGCACCAGCTGCGCCGGGATCAGCGACGCGACGAGAGCCCGCCGCCGCACCGCGATCGCGCCGAGCGCGGCGAGCAGCGGCACGAAGACGTTCTCCAGGAAGTTGCCGTACGCGATCCCCTGCGCCGACGGCGAGAGCAGATACGCGATGCCGACCGCGCTCGCACCGCGCGGGCTCGCACCGCACGCGCGCGCGAACGCGCAGATCGCGAGCGCGGCGCCCGCGATCGCCAGCACCTGCACGACGAGCAGCGTCTGCGCGAACGGGAACAGGGCGATCGGCGGCACCAGCGCGAGCAGCACCCACGAGTCGTGCACCTGCAGGTGCGGGCGGTACTCGGCGCCGTTCCACGACCCTCGGCCGTGCGCTTCACCGGCCAGCCATTGCACGAACGTTCCGGTATCGGCGCCGTAGCGCAGCGCGTAGAGCTTGTTGAGGTCGAGCGCGACGTAGATCAGCGCGAAGATCGCCGCCGCGACGACGACGGCGCGCGTCGGCCTCACGGAACCGTCTCGGCGACGATCGCGCGCAGCCGCGCGACGAAGCGCTCCGGCCGGAACTGTTCCGCATGCGCGCGCAGGAGCCGCGGATCGTAGCGCGCCGGATCGAACGTGCGGATCGCCTCGGCGAGCGCATGCGGTCGCGCGTCGCGAAAGAACGCGCCGGTCTCGCCGTCGACGATCGTCTCGAGCGCGCCGCCGGCAGCGAACGCGATCGTCGGTCGGCCCGCCGCCGCCGCCTCGAGCGGGACGAGTCCGAAGTCTTCTTCACCCGGCAGGATCGCCGCCCGCGCGTCGCCGAGCAGCGCGTTGCGGGTCGCGTCGTCGACGGCGCCATGGAACGTCGTCGCGGTGCCGAGCGCGAGCGCTTTGAGCCGGCGTTCGTCGGGACCCGTCCCGACGACGTGCAGCGGCACGCCCGCGATCGCGCACGCCGCGATCGCGAGATCGACCCGCTTGTACGGTAAGAGCCGCGAGACGACGGCGAAGTACGCGCCGTTCCCCGCGCCCGGCGTGAACCGGTCGACGTCGACCGGACAGGGCAGGACGTCCGCCTCTCGGCCGTACCAGCGCCGTACGCGAGCGGCGACGTTGTGTGAGTTTGCGACGAAACGCGTCGGCCGCTGCGCGGCGCGCACGTCCCAGGCTGCGAGCCGCCGGATCAGCGGGCGCGCGAGCGCTGCGACGCCGAATCCGCCGACGTACCGCGCCTCGTCGAACACGAAGCGCGACACCGTGTTGATGTAGCAGACGTGGACCGCGTCCGGCCGCACGAGCACGCCCTTCGCCCAGGCCGTCGTCGACGAGACCACCAGATCGTACGCCGACAAGTCGAACGCCTCGAACGCGCGCGGGTACAGCGGCGCGTACGCGCGGAAGGCCCCCGCGCGCAGCGGAAACCGCTGCAGGAACGAGGTTCGCACGCGCTCGGGCGGGACGAGATCGCCGACCGCGCGTTCGTCGTAGAGCGCGGTGTAAACCGGCGCTTCGGGCCACGCGCGCACGAAGTGCGCGAAGACGCGCTCCGCCCCGCCGCGCTGGTTCAGATAATCATGGACGAGGGCGGTTCTCAGTTCCCGTTCCCGCGCGGCAGGATGAGCGCGACGTCGAATTTTCGGAAGTACTTCTTCGCGACACGCTGGACGTCGGCGGCCGTCACGCGCGCGATCGCGGCCGCGACGTCGTCGGCGGCGCCGGCGGGCAGTCCGAGCTCCACCGCGTTGCCGATCGCCGAGGCGCGCTCGTCGAGCGTCACCGTCTCGAGCTCCCATTCGCCGCGCGCGGTTTCCTTGTAACGGGCGAGCACCGCGGCGGTCAGAGGTTTGGTCGCGGCGGCCTTTGCGATCGCGTCGATCCCGGCCAGCCCGGCCTCGGGATCGATCCGCGCGCCGTTGATCCAGAACACGAGCTGCGCCGGCGACACGTCGTACCCGTAGATCAGGCCGACCGAACGGAGCAGCGGCGGGAGCGTGGTCGCGCCGGCGCGTTCGAAGACGCTGCCGAGCAGCGCGCGCATGACGAGCGCGGCCGGAAAGTCGCGCTCGCCGAGCGACGGCGCCGCGAAGCCGAGGACGACGTACGGTGCGCCGACATCGCGATGGGTCAGGATGCGCTTCGGCTGCGCGCCGAACGCGCGCGTTCCGAGCGCGGTGGTGCGGGCGGTGCCGGCGCGGAGCCCCGCCAGGAG
>CALEOJ010000061.1 GCA_937910425.1 uncultured candidate division WPS-2 bacterium | reverse complement strand
CGCCGCGCGCTCGGAGAAGCCTGGGATGAGGCGCTGCGCAGCCCCGCGCGCGCCGCGCCCGAGACGGCCGCAGCGCTCGCGCCGGACTCGGTCGTGCGGGCGATTGCACGCGGCTACGCGAGCATCGCGAGCCCGAGCGTGCCTTGAGTTTGGCGCAGAATTCCCTAAACAGGCGTTCCCGCACGTCCGATACTTTCACGAGGAGGGCTCCGAAGAACATGGACGTTCAGGCGATCGAACAGGCTCCGGCGACCGCGCAGGCGGCGAGCGTGGTGGTGCAGGCCGGGCAGCTATCCGCTTTTCCGGCGGCAGCCACACCGGGGCAGAAGCCCCAAGCATCGCACGTTCCCGACGCGACGCTGCACAATGCGCTCTCAGCGCTCGTCGGCGGGGGTTCGCACGTCTCCGTGCAGTTTCGCGTCGTCGGCCAGAACGAGATCGTCACGGTGTTCACGAACGCCGATACGGGCGAGGTGATCACGCAGTTTCCGCCCGAGGCGATGGTGCTGATCGCGCAGTTCTTCAACAAGCTCGCCGGCGCCGTCGTCGATCGGACCGCCTGAGATGAGCGGACTGAGTTCGGCCTCCAGCTCGACCAGCTCCACGACCGCGCCGGGGACCAACGTCGCGCCGATCTCGTTCCCCGGGATCGCGTCGGGGATCGACTACAACTCGATCATCACCAAGTACACCAACATCACGCTGCAGCAGGAGACGCCGCTCAACAACCAGGTTACGGCGCTCAACAATCAGCAGTCCGAGCTGCTCAAGATCCAGGATCTGGTCGCGAAGTTCCAGGACACGTTCCAAGCCGTCAGCGATCCGAACAACTTCAGCGCGACCTCGCCGACCTCGTCGAACTCCTCCGCGGTGGCGGCTTCGGCGGTCGCCGGCTCGATCGCGACGCCGGGCACGTACGTGATCACGAAGTCGTCGCTGGCGACCGCGACGCAGCTCACCAACGATCCCGCCGCGAACGGCGCGTTCGATCCGAACGCGACCCTGACGAACGCGGGCGCGTCGATCACGCCCAGCAACGGTCCCACCAGCGGAACGAACGGCACGCTGACGATCGACGGCGTCGCGCTGCAGTACGACGTGAACACCCAGAACCTCAACAACTGGATCACGACGATCGCAAACCCAGCGCTCGCCGCGGCCGGCGTCGGTGCGTCGCTCGCATACAGCAACGGCAAGGTGACGGTCACCTCGACGCAGCCGCTCACGATCGGCAGCGCGAACGACAGCGGCAACCTGGCGCAAGTGCTCAAGCTCGACACGGCGCAGATCACCTTCAACGGCAGCCAGTACACGGCGACCAGCACGTCGAACATCGGCGGGATCAACCTCGGCGCGGTGCTGAACACCAGCAACAACGCCGGCTTCGCGACCGCGGTGACGGCCGGCAACTTCACCATCAACGGGGTCGTGTTCACGGTCGACCCCACCACGAACAACCTGAACAACGTCCTGCAGCAGATCAACGGGTCGTCGGCCGGCGTCATCGCGAGCTACGACACCACGAACGACCGCATCGTGCTGACCGCGAAGAGCAGCGGGCCGCAAGGGATCAGCGTCGGAAAATCCGGCGACACGTCGAACTTCCTGCAGGCTGCCGGTTTCCTCACCGACTACACGAAGCCGAACCAGCTCAGCGGCGGCGCGCAGCTCGCGGTCGGCAAGTCGGCGCAGGTCCAGTACGTCGACAACGCCGGGACCTCGCACACCGTGTACGCGAACTCGAACGACGTGACCAGCGTCATCCCGGGCGTCGATCTGAAGCTGCAGCAGGCCGTCGACGGCGTCGTCGTGCAGCCCGTCACGATCTCGGTCGCGCAGGACAGCTCCGCGCTCCAGACCTCGATCGGCACCTTCGTCACCGCGTACAACGCTGTCCTCGACGAGATCAACACCGCGACGCAGGCGCCGGTGATCGGGACGACGACGACCACCACCGGGCAGACGACGGGGACGCAGGTCGCGAGCGGCGGCGTGCTCTTCAACAACCAGGACGTGCTCGCGCTGCGCGACCAGCTCGTCAACATCGTCTCGGGCTTCGGCAACACCGGCTCGACGTCGTACAACTCGCTCGCCTCGATCGGTCTGACGCTCGATTCGAGCTTTACCGTCAACACGGCCTCGTCGAGCAGCACGTCGAACACGACCGCCCAGAGCAGTGTCTCGCCGCAGACGTTCCAGGGGACCAGCGGTCGCCTGAACACCCTCGACGTCACCAAGCTCAGCGCGGCGCTGGCCGCGAACTCGAGCGTGGTCGCGAAGCTCTTCACGGGAACGTCCAGCATCGTCGGGCAGCTGGGTGCCTATCTCACCAGCGTATCCGGGCTGCCGACGCAGCTCACCGGCGCGCTGGCGGGGAAGATCCCGGCGCAGTCGCTGTTCAGCACGCTGACCACGACGAACCAAGATCAGGTCAGCTCGCTGCAGCAGCAGATCAAGCTCGTCACCGATCAGGCGAACATGCAGGCCGATCAACTGCGCCAAGAGTTCGTCAACAGCGAGACGCAGATCGCGCTGATGCAGTCGATGCAGTCCTCGCTCAGCGCGTTGACTTCGACCTCCAGCTCCGGTGCCACTTCCAGTACGATAGGATGACGTGACGGTCTCCAACGCCAACCTCCGGTACCTGGAAGCGTCGATCAACTCGGCGAGTCCCGAAGAGCTCATCATCAAGGTCTACGACGCGCTGCTGCTGTTCGCGCGGCAGGCGATCGAGGTGATGGAGTCCCGTCCCGCCGACATCCAGGCGCGCCACGACCTGCTGCGCCGCGCGCAGCGCGCGTGTGCGCTGCTGATGGGCTCGCTGCGGCTCGACCTCGACAGCGAGATCCCCGGCAACCTGTTCCGCATCTACGAGTTCTGGCACCATCAGCTGGTCGCCGCGAACATGCAGGGCGACGCGCAGAAAGTGCGCGAGGTCCTGCCGCTGATCGCTGGGATGCGCGAGACGTGGGTCGAGGCGATCAAGACCTACCGCGCGCAGGGCGGGTCCGGAGCGGAGCTCGGTGCAGCCGTCTGCTGAGTGCCCGCACGACGCGGTCGTGCGTACGATCATCGAGCTCGAGCGCGTCTGCCTGGCGGCCGACGCGGCGCTCGTCGAGCGCCGCTGGCCCGACGTCGAGGCCTCGTTCCGCGCCCAGGCCGAGCTGACGGGCCGGCTCGCGCGGCTGTTCGAAAGCGCGCCCGAAACGGCGCCCGCAAACGACGCGAAGGTCGCCGAGCGCGTGCGCGGGATCCTCGTCTACCGCGACGACCAGCTGCGGCGCTTGGAGGCGTATCGCGACGAGGTCGCCGGCCGTCTCACCACGATCGGGAAAGTGAACGCGTTCTCGCGCAGCTTCGGAAAGCGCGCCGGCCCGGCCCGGATCCTCGACGGCCAGTACTAAGCGTCGTCAAGCGCCGCGTACAGGATCATCGTTTCGAACGGCTCCTGGCGTTCGGCCGCGCGCGGGACGGTGTCGTCGAAAGGGACGAGCCGCGTTTCGCCGTCCTGCAGCACGATCATCCGCAACCGGTCGGTCTCGGCGTCGCTCTCCCAGCGCTCCGGAGCGGTCGTCTCGCGGGCGCGGTCGTAGTGCCCGGCGCGCACGCCGGCGTGCAGCAGCACGCGTCGGCCCGCGGCGCGCAGCCGCTCGCAGAACAGATAGTCTTCGTCGCACTGGCGCACGACGCGGCTTCGTTCGTCGACGTAGACGTGCGCTGAGAAGTACGGCTGCGCCAGCGCGCGCAGCGCATCGACGCGCACGACGACGCAGCCGAACCCGATCCCGTCGACGAGCGTGACGCGGTCGCCGGCGTATGCCGGGATCCCCGCCGAGGTGGTGTCCCGCGAGTTCCAGCGCGTGACCGCCATCGGCCGCGCCGAGTCGCGGCTGTAATAGAGCGCACCGGCGAGCGCGGCGTCCGGGTCGGCCTCGAGCGCTTCGACCAGCCGCACCAACGCATCGGGCGGCGCGACGATATCGTCGTCGATCATCGCCAGCAGGTCGGCTCCGCGCGCGACCGCGGCGCGCGCGATCATCTCGCGCTGTACCGCAACGGAGTTCCCGGTCCAGACGAGGCGGTCGGCCTCGGTGACGGCGGCGGGGAGCGTCAACCGTGCGAGCGCGTCGAGAAACGGCCGCGTCGGCTGGCCGCC